>JAGLQE010000224.1 GCA_023137005.1 Thermoplasmata archaeon | reverse complement strand
GCATTGATATGCTTGAAATAAGCTGGCTCGCCTGTGAATCGCCCCGCATGTTTGGGATACATCTGCCCCTCTCGCCTCCAGAAGTCCGGGGTATCGGTGGTGTACGATACAGTATGATTGATCTCGGCCACCATATTTTCCTTACCAATAAGGAAGGCCGCGCCTCCTGCCGAGGCCGAGTATTCCAGAGGGTCGCCAGGTGCGCCCTGAGAAGTATCGGCTCCTATGGCCATACCATATTTCACCATGCTGGATGACACCAGACCCATGCAGGCCTGGATCGCGGCCGTCCCGGCCTTGCATGCGAACTCGAAGTCCGCTGCTGTAAGGTCAGGTGCTGCTCCTATGGCTTCAGCAACAATAGTTGCTGAAGGCTTCACTGCATAGGGATGAGATTCCGATCCCACATAAACAGCGCCGATATCATCGGGGCATACATCACATTTTTTCATTGCTCTTCTGGCTGCCGATACCGCAATGGTGATAACATCCTCATCGGGGCTGGGTATTGATTTCATCTGGATTCCCAAGCCCTTACCACGAGCCGCACCATCAATTCCCCAGACCTTGCCGATATTCTCCGGCGTGATCCTGTATCGGGGCACATATCCTCCATATCCAACTATGCCTATTGTCATCCTTCTATTCCTCCATTATTTCATTCACCTATCTCTTTGAATCGTTCTAATAGTTCATTCCCGGAAAGTGATGTGACCACCAGAATTATCTTCTCCAAGGTTGCCAATCTAATTGCTAGATCATCCACATTCTCCGGTCTAACGTAGACCACCATGGCTGGTTTCAGGGGATGCGCACGAACCGCGATCATCGGAGACCGCCCGTGTTTCACACCAGTGAACAACAAAGCCCTTTCAGTGCTCCATCCATATACTTTCATATAATCTTCCGAGGACAGTGTGGTTATGGCCTTCAGGCTGTCGATCAGTGTGAAACCATTGATCCCCCTGTGAAGGCCAATATCTGGATTTATACATTCACCCTCTATGAGGCCACAAAACTCCTCTGCATCAATGGATCTTGGGAACTCGCCCATCCCGATGATGGCCTCTATGCCGATATCTGCCTTGAACTGTCTGGAGATCTGGCCGCCTCTGGATTCGTCAATGAAAAGCAAACCATCAACTATCTTCTTGACGGTTCCGACCCCTGGTGATTGTCTTCTTCCTGCCTCATAGTCACTAATCACTGAGGTTGATATCTCCAGATGGTTGGCAAGGTCCTTCTGTGATATCTCAAAAAGGGTCCTCCATTTTCTGATGGTGCCTCCAGGATCATTGGAGACCGTTATCTCTCCAGCTATCTTTTCCCTTAGCATCCCATTCATTGGCTGGTGATGGTGGATGACCTATATATTATTGTCGAATCACATATCGTCATATGACGTAATATTTTAGATATTACAGAATAATTCTGAAGTCTTGGGGAGCATTCTCTCACTTTGATTTCTTAGTCTTTTTGGTGGTGGTCTTCTTGGTCGTTCGCTTGACAGTAGCCCCTTTTGGCGGGGTTGAAGGCGGCGGTGGAACCTCTTCATAAACAGGTTTTCTGGCCTCCAGCTCGAAGATCACGGCCTTCTCCACCATCTTGTTCAGATCCTTGTCCATCTTGTCAAGCCTTTTTTGCAGAGCCTTGACCTCGTTCTCTGTTTTCTTGGATTTTTTTGCCTCGAGTTTCTCAATTTGCTTTTCCAGATCCGTGGTGCGCTCATTGAGATTGTGAATTCTTTTACTGTCTCTGAACACGGTGTCCTTGATCTCCTCGGAGACAACGATGCTCTTCTTCAGGTCCCTTATGTCTTTTTCAGAGTTCTTGATCTTGTTATTGGCTTTGCGGCCAGTCTCTCTCAGTTCTTTGATATCATCCACCAGATCGTCGGAGCTGTCCATATTATCCATCTTCGCTTCTAGGTTCTCCATTGTGGAGAAGGCTTCGACCAATCTAATCCTGAGGCTATCAATATTCTCCATGTCTTTCTTCAAGTCCTGGATGGAATCATTCACATTATCCTTAAGTTCCTCGAAATTACCCTCAATTTCATTGAATTGGTTCTCTATCTCACTGAACTGTTCTTCCATTTCTCCGACAGCTGTCTCCACCTCGACCTCCATCTCCGAGGCAATGGCCTCTATCTCCACTCTCTCGAAGGCCTGGATATCCATCAGCTCCTTCTCGTATCTGGCAAATCTCTCTGTCTCGTCGGTCTCCATCTCCCGATACAATTCGGTTATCAGTTCCCGGGCTTTAATCATCTTCTCGGCCTGTGCCTTGGACTGCTCATCGAGCCAGGGATTGAGTTTCAGTATATTCTCTGCTTCCTTCTTGACATCATCTATATGCATCTCTATCCCGCTGATAAGCTCCAGGCGGCGACTCTCGGTCAGGTCCCTCTCAGCATCCACGATGGCCATGCGTTGTGCCTCGTCCGTGGTCCATCGGGTATAGGGCGGAAATATCTGAAGGAAATCAAAACTTTTCTCATAGATCATATTCCTTATATCTTCGAACTCTCCTTCTACAACCAGTATCCTGGATCGATTGCTTTTTTTGAGAAGGACAGTGACGCTGTGATTGGGATGAAGATAGGCCTCGATCACGAAAGGAAAGCCCTTGTACACCAAAGGCAGGTGCCGTTCGTCCGTGTCCTTGGCTCCTAGATGATCCCTGTAAGTGATGGAATATTCATCCAGGAAGGTCTCTATAGCTTTTTTTCTGTCCTCGTCAGTCATTGGCATGATATCCTCAGGTCCCATTATAACACCAACCATTAATTGTTGAAGAATCCTATATAACTATGGTATGATCTTTAGTGCGATAGATCAAGAGCTTCAAACCCCAATAATAGAGATGCAATGACTGGTAGCTCATCAGATACTGTCCGCCTGCTCCTTGATGCTCTTCGCTGTCACCTCTCCCATGAGAGGGATATCCGCGATATCTTTCAGGCTGGCCCGTCTTATTGCCTCAATATCCTTGAACCCGGAATTGAACAGGACACGTGCTCTTTTCCTGCCTATCCCTTTGAGCTTGACCAGTGGCACCAATTCTTCTTTGATACCGCTCTTCACTCTTAGGACCAGGTGGTTCAGGTCCTCGGTGATCGGGCTGCCGAAAAGCCTGGCGATCTCCCGCATGGAATAGACCAGCCACTCCGCGGTGTCCACCCGGTTCCTGATATCCCCTGGTCCGACATTGTATTTAGTGACGATCTCATTCTCATCCACCTCTTCCATCCAGTCATTTATCAGAAGAGATGTTTTAACCTCGGACAGGAAGAACTCGTACTCCACATCCTCGGGTATGGGGAGCAGGAACCTATCCACCATATCTTCGACCACCTTTTCTATCCAATCATAATCCTTCTTCCTCATGTATAGAGTGTACATGTCAGGTGTCGAGGATACGGCCTGGAGAAGGGGAATGATATCCGCTCCTTTTTCCTCTCCCGTATCTATCGCCTTCTTGAGCTGGACCGCGGATAGCGGGTCGATGTAGAGGTCTGAAGTTCGTTTTCCGAAAAGCGTGGCACTCAATCCATCATCCGTCCTTATTAGCTCCTCTTCTTCCAGGAACTCCAGCATGTCCTCTATCTTGTCCTTGATCCTCCATAGGTCGTTCTGATGTGAGAAGAAAGTCCCATCGATGAATTCCATTAACTCCTCTTCGGACACTGCAAAGCCCGTGGCGATGGTGGCCAGGATATGCGTTCTCAGGGCGGGCTCTGTTCCCAGCTTCGAGGATATGGCTTCCACCTCTCCCAGGATGTAATTGTCCAATATCTTTCGTCGTTGGTAGTCGTCCGAGGCTACAAGGATCCCTTCCCCATACGGGTCGAACTGTGGCCTTCCAGCCCTCCCGCACATTTGCCTGATCTCCAGCACTGGGATGGGCACATTTCCATAATTTCCATCATACCTGGTCAGGTCACGCACGACAACCCTCCTTGCTGGTAGATTGATCCCAGCAGCCAGGGTCGGGGTCGCGACTATGCACTTGATCTTCTTGTCACGATAGTTCTTCTCGATGAATTTCCTCTGAACATTGGTCAGGCCCGCATTGTGGAAGGCCGCCCCTCCCTCGATACATCTTCCAAGCCTGGCACCCACGGATGTCGGTTCATCCTCCTTGGTCTTCAATTTCCGTGCCAGTTCTCCCAGGACATCGGCCTCCTCGCCCTTCATGAGCTTGATATTGGCCTTTGCTATTCTCTCGGCCAGGCTTTCCGTGGATCTTCGAGAATTAACAAATACCAGCACCTGCCCATCCTCCAGAATGGTATCCAATGTCAGGGAGACAATATTGTGCTTTCTGTCAAGAATTGCCTTGGAGGAACCGTCCAGGAACTCGATGGAATCATCTATGTATATGCCGTATTTCAGATCTACCGGCCTCCAATCACTGGTCACATGCTCCGCGCCCAGCCATATTGCCAGGTCCAGTGAATTGGATATGGTTGCTGAAAGAGCGATTATCTGAAGATCCGGGCAAACGAGCTTCATCTTGGTCAATGTCACTTCCAATGTAGGCCCGCGGGTGGCATCATGTAGTAAATGAATTTCATCCGCCACAACCACATTGATCCTGTCCATCCATCTGGCCCTGTGTCGCATGAGTGAGTCCGCTTTCTCCGAGGTCGCAATAACGATATCCAGTTTTTCAAGGCTAATGTCAATGTCATCAAGATCCCCGGTCGCCATACCTATTTTAAGACCAAGGGATTCGAAGGCCTTCAGATCCTCGAACTTCTCGGAGGCCAATGCCTTCAATGGTACGATATAGAGTGCCTTTCCCCCCTTCAGTATCGCTCTTAGGATACCTAGATAGGAAACAAGGGATTTGCCACTGGCAGTTGGTATGGCCAGAACTATGGACTTACCTTCCAAAACATGTTTGACCGCTTCTACCTGGGGTGGATACAACTCCTTTATTCCCTGACCAAGAAGGATATCGATTATACGTTTGTCAATAGGTAGTTCACTTATCTTCATTTTCGACCACTGGCTCTTTCTCTTCTTCCATATCTTCCTTCTTATTGGATTCAGTCTTTTCCTTGACTGTATCCGATGCTTCTTCCTCTACCTCGTCCGTATCCTCTATCTCAGTCTTGGGCTTATCCTTCGAACTCTTTACGAACCAGGCTAGCGCTATGATACCAATAAGAATGATGATCGGGATGATATACATGAGCCAGGGTGTTTGTGTTCCAATCACTGTCCATTCCTGTGATATATTCTGAATATCATCCAAGGTGGAGGCCACATTCCCTGCATGGTCAGTGGCATTGACATAGTAATAGATGGTTCCTGATTTTTCCTGGGCTGGGATCGTGAAGTTGTATCTATCGCTCCCTGACACATTGGTCATAGTTCTTTTCACCCACAGGTCTCCACCAACGGCCTTGAAATACAGGGTGACCTCCGCTATAAGGACATCATCGGTGACCGTGGCCGATATCTCAATTGATTTATCGGGTCGGTTGATGGGCTCATTAAGCTCGATGACCGGTTTGGTCACGTCCACTATATCTATGGGTATCAAATCGCTTATGTTCACATTGCCCTCTGAGTCAGTAGCAGTGATGTCATATTCCAGGATCCCGATATCCATCTGCTGGGGAATTATTGCAGCATAATTACCTGAAGCCAGGTCGACCGACATGTTCATGGTCGTGAAGAAGATGTCATCAAATCTCTTGAATGATAGTTGAACACTGCTTATGGCCGAGAAATCCCATACCTCCACTGACAGATCCATGGGGGCGCCAACTGCCCATTCGGTAAGATCTGGAAGGATCATCTCCGGAGCCTTCATGTCCAGGACATCGTAGGTGTATGGTGTGGTGGTGACCTCATTATCCAATATATCATTGGCCCATATGTAGAAGGAAACATTTCCAAGGTCCAACTGGGCAGGTATTATGGCCGAGAAAATATTCTCATCTAAAGCAGTCTGCCTGACCATGACCAGGGAATTGGAATGAGAAGAATCTCTGATCCCTCGGTAATAAAGCCTCACTTCATCTATCTCGCCATTATAATCTATTACTTCGGTGCTGATATTGACAGTTTCGTCATAATTCACATCAAATGACCCATTTTGGCTGATCGTGAACTTCAGTCCACCAACCTCTATCACCAGCTGTAGCTGGATAACGGGCGCATCCCAATCACTTCCCGTTGAAAAGCTCCACGATATGCCTGCCAGCAGAGGATTGTCGGATATATCCTTTGGGCCGCTTCCACTGAAGGTAATATCATAGGACGCACTGTATTTGAAAGGTGTGGAGGGAGTGAACCTGACCTCATCTCCATAGTCATTCCAGATGATATTGAAATCATTGGTTCCAAAGATATCTGTGCCATCGGTGACGGTGATCGCATTCTCCACACTATCCTGGTCCATGGGCTCGGAGAAGATGATGGTTATGGGCTTGAATATGGAAACATTGGTGGCACCATCTTGTGGTTTGATCTCAACTATGTAAGGGTTATAAGCATCTGCTAAGATGCTACTCGCGTGGTATATGTTCACACCCACATCCCTATAATCATACCATGTTGTTGAGACATCGCCATATTTATTGCATCCCACGGCTGGTGTGAATTTATCACTGGAATCCTCATCATTCACCACATCGTAACTGCTGAAGGAGCCACCCCCATCTGTGGATGTGGACATGAATACCTGATATCCATTCAATCTGCCATCCAACCAGGTCACATATATCTGGCTACCATCCGGTGTAACTGTAATGTCCGGTGTTTGCTGAACTGCTGGGTCTGGGTCTATGATCAGCACTTGGCTGAAACCATCGGAAGAGTTAGCATAGTGGATATCGTGTATTGGATTGGAGGTGTCGCCGCCTGTCTGCTGTTGCCATACCAAATGCACGGTCCCAGTATCCTTTTCCACAGCAATGGCCGGTATATTCTGGATCTTGGTGAGAGATGCCGCTATCGGGACATCATCCGAGAAACTGGCTCCGAGATCTGTGGAATTGGAGAAATACACACATTCGATACCATTGCGTTTGTCATACCACACCACTGAAATAATATCATTGGAGTCCACGGCCATGTGCTGGGAGAATTTCTGTCCTTCCAGAGTCTCCGAGACGCTAACTGGCTTGCCAAATGTAGATCCACCGTCTCCCGAGACCGCACAGTATATTTGGCTTTCCGCCTGCCCTCTCATTAGGGAGTTGCCACCCCCGGTCGCTATCTGGCTTCCACTGGGGGACCAATCCACAGCATAGGCACTGCTGAAATGATCTCCCATATTGTGATCAATGGCCTTGGTTATTGGATCCCAGACCTTGGCCTTTGGATCGGATGCGGCCGATGCTATCATGTCAAGGACCTCGTGCCAAACGATATCCTTTATATCCCCATTATGTCCCTTCAGCCAATATTTTTCAGAATTGTTAGTGAAGTTCATAAGCATGATGGTATCATTTCCCAACCCAGCAGCTATGAAATCATCATTCGGTGACCATGCCACTGAATTTATACCACTAGAGATGAAGCTCTCATTGACCAGGCTACCGTTCGTGGCATCCCACACCTTGAGGCTGGCCTTCAAAGATCCAGCACTATCTGAGCCACCAAGTATGTATTTCCCATCATGGCTGAACTCGACATCATTGGCGGACTTGTACAGACCACCATTTGTCTCATTCAAAGTGAAACTACTCCAGTCACTGGTATTCCAGACTGTGATATTGAAATATATGTTTGGAACTCCTAAGGGAACCCCGGTCCTAATCTCCCGCCCATTGAAACCAGCCACTATCTTGCTATTGTCGAAGACATCGAGGGCGTTCACGGGATTTCTCATCTCAATGCCATTGGTCATGTCCAGGGTCTTGGCGAGGCTGAAGTCTGTGGCGTCCCAGACCTTCAAGCTACCATCCCATGAGCTGGATACAAAGCTGGAGCCATCCTCGTACCAGTCAATATCCGTGACATAATCTCTATGATCCTGTATGGTGTCCACATTCTCCCAGGTGGTGGTGTCCCATATTCTGATGCTCTCGTCCTCCGAACCTGAGACCAGGGCCTTGCCATCCGGGGAGTAGCTGATACTCCTGACCGTGGCGGAGTGCCCTTCTAGCTGGCGTATCTGGTTCCCGGTGCTTCCATCCCATATGTATATGGAATTATCAGAACCTGTATCTCCCCACACAACCGAGACATTGTCACCATTGACGGCGACGGTGGGGAATGACGGGATCGAGTAGTCCATATCACTGATCTGGACACTCTTTCCAAAGGACTTGCCTCCGTCATCGGACCTGCTCAGTAGTATGGAATTGCCTGTAGAGGTCTGCCAGGCGACATAAACATCATCCCCACTGCCTGCGGCTACGGAGGGCATGTTCTGATTCCCGGTGACATTGTGGTTGACGACAATATCTGGGGAAAAGGTGGTCCCATTATTGGAGCTGTAAGACAGAAAGATATCCCTGTCAATTCCTCTGACCTCTGCCCAGACCGTGATTATCTTTCCAGAATCCGTGACGATCGTATCTATGCTGGTCTTCTGGCCGACATATTCGGCATCATTCACCCTTACATTTGTGGATAGGGTCATGGTTCCTATGGCATCCGCATTCTGGTCCAAATTCATGATCTGGCTGGAAAACACGGTCATTATCATCAATGTGACGACGAAGATAGTTAGATATCTTTTCAAATAAATCACCTTTATATAATTGTATTAACAGTATTCTATATTTATATGTTTTTGCTATATATAATACACGTGAGTTTGGTCAAAGTAGGGAGCCGATCCATTACACTGGCCTGTTCACCATTTCAAACCCTGCTTTGGTGATCAATCGATCATTCTCATGTTTCAGCAGGGAAATGGCCTCCTCCTCCTCAGCCCACTTGTACTCACTGAACTCGGCTTCCATATTGAGATCAGGTGGTTCATCCATCCTCATCAAGAAATAGTGAACGCTTTTGTTATAGTTCTTATCATCCGGATACCAGAAGAAGGTGTATCTGACAATGCCAATGGGCTTTTCTATCCTGGGGACTGGCAAGCCAGTTTCCTCGACCACTTCTCGTATCGCATTCTCTCTTAGGCTTTCTCCCGCTTCTCTTTTTCCCTTGGGTAGGATCCATATTCTCTCCTGCTTCCTTTTCATTATGAGGACCTTGTTCTCCTCATTGAACAGGACACCGCCTGCTGATACCACTGGCTCGGTTGGTTTATCTGGATTTGGAGGGCCGGTCATCCTCTGATTGCCCATCAAATGACCTCCTTAATAAAAGTCGGAAGGAAAGTTTCCATAATTTTGGAAACTTTGAGTCGTATGTGAGAACTCTGTTCGCACATATGAGGCTTCGAACTTAGTTCGAAGTTCCGAATGATGAGCAATAGCGAATTCATTCCGAACCTCTCGGTACCCTCGAGTTTATAAATGCGCTCCTTACAGTCGCTCATTCA
>JAGLQE010000223.1 GCA_023137005.1 Thermoplasmata archaeon | reverse complement strand
GATCCATCTTGACAAATGTTGGTACGACAGTTCCAGGGGATGCTCGATTGCAGGTCCGTGATGGAGAGACCATTACTGCAACATATTCAGACCCATCCCCCTTGCATGATTCAGTAGCTATCGCACACATTGATCTTCATGGGCCAGTCATAACCAATGTATTTGCAAGTGAAATAACTGGCACATCAACGATCATTACATGGGATACCAGCGAGAGTGCGAACAGCACAGTGTATTACAGGGAGTTCGGCTCACCCACATGGGAGCTGGCATATGACAATTACCTCGTCATGGACCACATTGTGCCCTTGACAGGCCTTTCGGAAAATACAAAATACGAGTTCTGGGTGGAATCAACTGATTGGTATGGAAGGTCAATAATCGATGATTTCGCTGGCCGATATTACACCTTCTCGACCCGAAGCACGATCGAGACAATGATACTTCTCGTGGATGATGACCTGGGAAGTCCATCAGATATAGACGGCTCGCCTTTTGAATTGGATCGGATGAACAATCTGGAACATAATGGATGGACCTACGCACACTGGGACATGAACATACTTGGCTCTCCGACAACCGCAGACCTTAACCAGGCTCTAGTGATAATGTGGGATGCTGGATGGGGATTTCCACAATTGGGCTTTGATGACAGAGAAGCTCTTACAGGTTACCTGGACCAGACAGTTACCCCATCTGGAACAGTTCCAATGGCATACATAGTGGGGCAGGATATAGCCTGGGATCTGGGCCCGGCAGGGACAGAACAAAATGTCACATGGCTTGCTGATTATCTGGGGGCTGAATACGTTGGTGATGATGCCGACGGCGGTGATGGCACGGAAGGTGGTACATCCGGCCCACCCAGTCAAGACCCTATGCGTGTAATAGATATGGACCATCCATTGAATGATATTTATAATTTTGATGATATTGACCTGGAAGAGGATACCTACGGCCAGGGTTTATTCTATCCGGATGACATAAATGCCGTGGCTCCGGGTGTGGCATCCTGGGATTACAATGCCCATGAATACGGTGGGACCTGTGCAGGAGTTACCCTGACCAATGGTGGAGCTGCAGGTACAGCAAGGATAGCTTACAATGCCTTCGCGCATGATATGATCGATTCTACCGATAATGGTGGCAACTGGGACCCCGCAGGAAGTCCGCCAACCATTGACCCTGAGAGAGCGGGGATCCTTGACGAGACCATTCAATGGCTAC
>JAGLQE010000222.1 GCA_023137005.1 Thermoplasmata archaeon | reverse complement strand
ATATATATTCCTTTCCCACAGTGAGTTACTATCGTTCAATGCTCATTCAATGGCTATACATGCAAATGTGTATAGAAAGACTTTATATCCAATAATGTATTGTTAGGATTGATGGCCATTGGAAGAAAACTAACTATAGTATTCATAATATCCATTTTCTTACTCTCTATTCTGAGCTTCGTATCCTTTGATACTGAGGCACAGGAGATATCTTCAGACAGGGTCATCGTCAGGACCGACTATGAGATGCTAGGCTTTAGTGACCTGCAGGGTGGCGGACATCTTAGCTATGAATTGCATGGCAAGGCGGCAGGTGACCTGAGAAGGGCGGTCTTGGCAAGATATGATGGCCTTGGCACTGTCGATGGGCAGATAGATGTGGCTGAACTGAAGAGGGGGACCATAGAAACACCAGGTTCAAGCTATATCGCAGATCTTGAACTGGCCCTTAGGAACAATGGACGATTTTTCCATGGTGTGACAAATAGCTATGATCCACTTCATGAGAACCAGGGCGAGGATATAACAGTCGATGCCATTGGTTTCGTTGAGGTGTCTGCGGCTCAGATCCCCACTGATGATTATACAACGATATTCATTCATTTTTACTTTGATTCCAGCCAGACATCTGGGGAGTACACATCAGATATTATCGCGACTGCCCTCTTCGATGCCCTTTATGAACCTTTTCTTCCCAGGAATTCAACAGCATATCATGAAATAACCCTGGCCGATTACAAATTCGAATTCCATCACAGTGATTACAGGGTGGGTTTGGGAGCTTTCTACAAGCCAGATATCTCGCAGGGCTCTCTGAACCTGGTGAGAACACCTGCTGGTGAGCTCACTTTCTACACGGTCAAGAACCTTGATTATAATGGGAATGCAGTGTCTCAGGATAGGCTCACTTACGGTTCCTTCAAATTCTTAGAGAACCCACAGATACTCTTTGTGATCGTGTTCATTTGCGGTTACCTGACATCTTCCGTACCTACAAAATTCTATGCAGATTATAAGTATTCATTCCCCCGAAGGATGAGGCACAAGGCTTTGAAGATCAAATGGTTGCATATCATGAGCAAACTGCTTATTCTACTCATGCTTCTCTTCTACTTCTTCCCAACATTGTTCGGAGTCATGGGATCGAATCTCTTCCTCAGTGGCCTGCTCCTCTGGATAATGGCTCCTGTTATGACCATTGTCACTATCATATTGGCCAAGTTGCTTTATGACAAATTGACAACAGAGATACCCCAACAACCATCTCCAATGCCGAGAAAAAGGGAGGAACCTAGGCCACAGCCCAGAACAACAACTCCTGCAGGTGTTCGTGTCCAACAACAGCCGGTAGCCAG
>JAGLQE010000221.1 GCA_023137005.1 Thermoplasmata archaeon | reverse complement strand
GGTTCTCATTCACTTCCAATCGATGATCCCTGATATCGACATTCCTGTTCACCAGCATTCCAAGGGTATTGTTCTGCCCGGGTATTAGCTGATCATTTGCCGCGTCAATATTGGGTAACACATCTTCCCAATCCCCAAAGGCCCCGTCCACCACGACACCCTGAGGACTGCCAAAGTAGTACATCCCCTGATGCTGGCTATTTATGCCGATATGGATGTCCTCAGAGGTTTGGATATCCATCAATCCCAATCCGACAGCCTGCCCATTCGCAGAGCCGGCCAATACCGCATCCAGCATAAGGATCATATTCTCATCCTGTGGAATTATCAAAGGCTGGCTCAGTTGCAGGTCGAGGCCATTGGTATTGGAAGGAGCGATGGTGAAAGATATGGGCTCATCCAGGCCTATGTCAATGTTTCCATTATTATTGGTGTCCCGGAACAGAGAAAAACCTGAAAAAGTGGTAGAACTGGTAGTTCCCAGATAGTCGAATCCTATGGATCGGATCTCAATATCCTCGCCCTGGGCCTCCAGGTTGAAAGAAGAGGTCAGGCCATCTCCCAAGAACAAGATCTCGGCATCAGTATGATCATTCTCAATTACAGAGGCCATCAAGGAAGCCATCCCGGGGATGATCGGGGATGTTGAAAAATCTGACTGGCCAGCGCTGTCCATGGTCATAATGAACAATTCAATATCGCCGATGTCCATGTCATTGATCACGGCGCGAAGCTCGATGGTGTCCTCATTTATCCGGCAGGTCACTGGCCTGTGCTGGGAAAAGCCTTTCCAGTCATTCCTGTCCATGCCCGGTTCGAATCTCAGCATCCCGGAAGTGAGTACTGAATTGCCGTAGCCAGTTATATCAATGAGAAGGTCTGCACCGATGCCATTTGTCTGGTAGCCAGTATCGGAATTCATATCAGTATCCATGAACACAAATATGGTATCCAGGCCATTGCCCTCCTGGTTATCCCCTTCAAGAATTATCCCGTCCACCTTGATGAATATGTCCATCAATGACCCGTCATGGCTCATCCTGGTCTCTATTATGTCTATGTCACTGTTCAGCACATCTGCCACAGGATCGGAGTAAGAGGAGAATTTGCGCCAGTCATTGAAACTGCCGTCTATGGTTATGTCCATTGTCTGGCCATCGCCTACATCATCTATGAAGATCGGAACATACATTATCAGGGAGATGATGACCAATAACAACAGGAATCTGGTCTTCCAGGCCTGGCGTTTGCGCTCTTTGCCTTTCAGTCCATCAAGACCCACCTGCTTCTGTGCCAGGGCATCTCCATTGATATACCCATTTCCATTGACCAAACCATTGGTGAGGCCGTTTGTCAAACCATTAGTGAGGCCATTGG
>JAGLQE010000220.1 GCA_023137005.1 Thermoplasmata archaeon | reverse complement strand
AAGAATGAGATACAGAGGATGAAGATATCTCTCTGCAAGAAATATTCTCAAGACCACATACCCAGTGATGCCGATATCCTGGCCCATGCCGATGACTCCAATTATGAGATACTCGAGCCCATACTAATGATCAAGCCAGTGCGCACGATAAGTGGAGTTGCCGTGGTCGCGGTAATGACCTCGCCCCATGACTGTCCGCATGGTAAGTGCATCTTCTGCCCTGGAGGGGTGGAGAATGGCACGGCCCAGTCGTATACTGGCCGGGAGCCTGCGGCCATGCGAGCGGCAAACAATGATTTCAACCCCCTGAAACAGACAACTTCGAGGCTGAGCCAGCTCAGGGCCATCGGCCACAGGACCGACAAGGTGGATCTGATAATCATGGGCGGGACCTTTACAGCCAGAGAACCCGAATATCAGGAGGAGTTCATCAAAAGCTGTTTTGACGGAATGAATGGCACCATCTCAAAGGATATCGCAGAGGCCCACCAACTTAATCAGACGGCCCCCTCACGATGCATAGGCATGACCATCGAGACCAGGCCGGATCATTTCATGGGATCTCATATTGATAATTCTCTGAAATTGGGAGCTACAAGGGTGGAATTGGGTGTCCAGACCCTGAATGATATTACTCTACAAAATGTGAAGCGAGGCCATGGAGTTGCCGAGACCGCCCTCTCCACGCAACTCACCCGGGATGCGGGAATGAAGGTCGGATATCACATGATGCCCGGCCTGCCAGGCGAAACACTGGAGAGTGATCTGGCCACCTTCAAGAAATTGTTCAATGATGAAAGGTTCATGCCCGATATGCTGAAGATATATCCATTGCTGGTCATTGATAAAACTGAATTACACAGGATGTGGAAGGATGGGGAATACGACCCCTACTCTCTGGAGGAACTCGTGGGACTGCTGGCTGATATCAAGGCCATGCTACCGCCATGGACCAGGATACAGAGGATACAGCGTGATATTCCTGTCCAGCTGATCGAGGCTGGATCGCAGAAGAGCCATGTCCGTATGCTGGCCCAGGATGAATTGGCCCGTCGTGGTGATAAATGCCATTGCATCCGTTGTAGGGAGGCTGGTCACAATCTTCTGAGGGGCAGGGAAATGGATTCCTCCACACTCATCAAGAGAAATTACCAGGCATCCGGGGGAACAGAGCATTTCATTTCATACGAGGATCAGGAAAATGATATCGTATCCGCATTCGTCAGGCTGAGGATACCATCATCCGAAGCACATAGGCCAGAGATGGAGAATGCGGCCATAGTTCGTGAATTGCGGGTACTCGGCAGGGCCGTGCCGATCGGAGAGAAGCGGGATGAGGCCTGGCAACATAGGGGCCAGGGAGAGAGCCTGATCGAGGAGGCCAAG
>JAGLQE010000022.1 GCA_023137005.1 Thermoplasmata archaeon | reverse complement strand
CATCCAGAGTATGTGGATGCGATTTGGGGATCTGGTGATCCACCAGCCGCAGGCAGCGGAGTGGGGACCAATAGAGACTATCTGCCCTTTGCCATTCAGGAGGGTTGGAATGCCCCGCCAGGCCCGGTGCACAATATTGACAAAGGAACGGACCATCATATGATCCAGTGGGCCATAGACAATGCAACATCCGGGGATAGGATCATAGTTGACGACAAAACCTATTTTGAGAATTTGGTAATTGATAAGGCGCTGGACATAAGGGCCTCAGCAATGAATGCAGTGATCGACGGTGGAAATACTGGCCATGTCATAGAGATAATTGCTGACAATGTGGTACTGGAGGGCTTCAAGGTCCAGAACAGCGGCCTGTCACCAGGAGATTCCGGAATAAGGCTCAATGGATTTGATCATTGTTCGATCCTGGATAATAATATCACAGGAACCGATACAGCCATATCATTGATGTCCAGCTCTGACAATAATACCATCATCAATAACACGTTCATTGGCAATGAGATGGGTGTCAATTCCCTGGGCTCCTGGAATGATATTTATCACAATAACTTCATAGCCAATACGGTTCATGTCGAGGATTCTGGCTACAATGAATGGGACATGGGCTTCCCCATCGGCGGTAATTTCTGGGATAACTGGACAACGCCGGATGCGGACATGGACGGGTTCGTGGACGACCCCTTCATCATAACCACAGGCAGTGGAGGAGGAACTCCTCTGGACCTTGGGGGATACAGGATAGAGCAGTATGGATCTTCATTGACCTGGACATTCACCGCTGGAGACCTGGTTCAGCCGGAGGGCTATATTGTCATAGGAAGGCTGGCTGACAAGGCCTCCTTCGAATCATTCTGGGGCGTGACCTTAGGGGCGGATGTACTCTACATTGATGCCAACAATGTTGCCGGTAGTACTTTTCTAGTAATAAATGGAGGCGAGACCTTCGAATTGTTCGATGACATTTCAATATCGATAGATGGCCCAACTGGCTATACCATGGTTTCAGGTAATTCAGCCCAGAGAACTGCCACAACGGACGAGGGGACCCTTGTAGGAAGCTGGAATATTGTTTCAAGAGATCTAGCAACACCTGGTTCCGGTGCTTCAGGAGACACCAGCGCGGGTCTTGTAGTGAATGAGTATTCGGATGCAGCCAGCTATCAATATGAATTCATTGAACTGTATTATGATTCACCTATCTCCGGTGGTGCAGGAAGCAATAATCAGGATAACTGGCCTTTTACAATCCAGGATGACTGGCTGACCTCTACGATATCAAATCATACCATAATATTGGAAGAGGGCTGGAACCTGATATCCACTCCCTTCGCGAATGCTGACCCTTCAATAGACAATGTACTGGCTGATATCAATGGCAAGTGGGATTATATCCTGGCATATGATGCATCAGAACCTTCAAACCATTGGAAGTCCAATGCGACCTTTAAGCCACAGCAATTGAATGATCTGCTCTCACTTGATCACGAGATGGGATTCTGGATCAATATAACAGAGGCCGGGGCCAGTTTGTTCTTGGAGGGATATGAGGTACAAACCACTATCCAGCTACGTGCTGGATGGAATCTCATTGGTTATCCGACCCTTAACAATAATACCACAATAGCAGAGGCTTTGGCAGGAACTGGATACACAATGGTAGAGGGATTCAATGCCACTGCTCCATATCATGTGGAAGTATTGGCTGATAATTATGTCATGAAGCCAGGAGAAGGGTACTGGGTGCATGTTCCGGCGGATACTGGTTGGGTTGTGGATTGGTGAATGTTTCATCAAAAACCATAGTGTTGTGGAAGTATTTCGCAGTCAGCGAAATGCTTATAAATTGTAAACTACCAGACTCTAAAGGATAGAGAATCCTGTAGAGGAGTATTCCGCGGCCCTGGAGAAGATAAGGAAACGTGGGGGGAATATCTATTCTAACTTCTCTTTTACCCAGGAGTAAAACCTTCCGCATGCTTTTCTGGCCATCTCCACATCCTTATCGTCCATCAATCGTTCTTCATATTCTGCTGTATTCTTGATCGAGAGAAGGGATGAGAGTTGCTGGCTCTTTGACCGAAGCTCATGTTTATCAATGTCCAGCTTCTGAAGGAGCTGAATAATATCATGATGCCTGTCTCCAGCATGTCTGAATCCCAGGTAGAAAACAGTCATTGCATCAGCAGAATTTATGGCACAATGTATCGCATTCACTACACAAGCTGTCTGTAATCCTGCCTCATAACTGATCTCCATAGCTTTGTGATGTTCATCCGCCTTCTTCAAGTAATTCTTGAACATGTAGCGGTCCACGGCTCTGGTTCTTATTTCGGCCATCAGTAAAGAATAGTTTGAAAGCGTATATAAGTGAATAGAAGGGGGGAGTGAAAGTATTTAGGTGTCCCTCATTTCTAAGAAATAGAAGTCCCTACAATGACCTTGCCCTCTGAAAGTGCTTCCTTGATGAATCCTTTCTGCTTCTTCTTCTCTAGTTCTTTCGGGGTGACCATCATGGGTGTGAGGGTGATGGAAAATCGTCTTGATATCTCTTCAGTCAGGTCTTCGGCTCTTGCCTTGGCATTTGCTTTATTATCTGTCACTATCAGGATGTCCAGATCGCTGTCGAACTCTTCCTCATTTCTTGCGAAACTACCGAACAATATGCATGTGCCGACCCCCTCTAATCCCTTTTTCAAGGAGGCCATGAGTTCATCACGCATCTGCCTTTCTCGCCCGAAAAGGCCCTCGAATAAAGGGAACAGGATGGAATCAGGATCGCACCTGTAGGAGTGTGTCCGCCCTAAGCGCTTGTAGAGGAATACATTGGTCTTACGCAGATCGTTCAATGCCAGATTGACCGTGTTCGGGCTCATGCTTATCATCCTGGCCATCTCCCTCTCGGTGAACTCCCTTTCTGGAAAACGAAACAGCAAACGCAGTATCCTGACCTTGGACTTGGAGTCCAGCATATTGTCCAGCATATTGTGGAGTTTCATATCTTTCACCAGTAGCCTGTTTATCCTAAATACAGGACGTGTGTCCTAACAATAGGATTTAAGGTATATAATGGTTTTGGATGTTTCGATCGATCCGACCTTGTCCAAATCTTTATAACAATTTAATTGATCTCAATATCAATGCCATTAGAAAAATCAATTCACCATAAATTTCACAACCCAGATCTCCTGACCAGGGCACTCACACTGGGTGGTTATGCCAATGAAAATCCAGATACCCTGTCGCAAGAGGTCCTATGCACCCTGGGGGATGCAGTCTTGAAAGCGATAATCGTTGAAGCCCTGATGAAAGAACATGCTGATGCGGGAGACATAACCCGAATAAAGCAAGGCATCGAGAGTCGTGAAAATCTTGCCAAGGTTGCCAGGAGTTTTAATCTTGGAGAATATTTGAAAATGGGCGAGGGGGAGAAGAAGCAGGAAGCCCAAGAGCAGGACAATGTACTTGCTGAAACCCTAGT
>JAGLQE010000219.1 GCA_023137005.1 Thermoplasmata archaeon | reverse complement strand
ATGAAACTCGTATTCATGCCATCCAACAAGATCGGTGAAGTAAAATCCATCGAGATGCACCACGAGATTCTGCCAAAGGCAGAGCCTGGTGACAATGTCGGATTCAATGTTAGAGGAATTGGTAAGAACGATATCCGCAGGGGAGATGTCGCAGGACCAGTGGACAACCCACCGTCCGTGGCAAAGACCTTCACTGCACAGATCATGGTTCTGAACCACCCATCTGTTCTGACAGTCGGTTATACTCCGGTATTCCACTGCCACACCGCGCAGGTCGCATGTACCTTCGTAGAGCTCCAGAAGAAACTGGACCCAAGAACCGGAGAGGTGAGCGAAGAGAACCCACAGTTCCTCAAGACTGGAGATGCAGCAATTGTCAAGTTGCAGCCAACCAAACCCTTCGTTATCGAGAAGGCAAAGGAATTCCCGCAACTGGGAAGATTTGCCATCAGGGATATGGGTCAGACAGTCGCAGCAGGAATGTGCATAGACGTAGAAAAGAAGGAGATGTAAGGTCTCCTTCTTCCTTTACTTTTTTAAAAAATATGAAATAACGGGGTTGTATTGATTTGTCTCAAAAAGCAAGAATTTCATTAAGTGGCACTGACCCCGAGAAGGTGGACAGCGTCTGCACTCAGATAAAGAGTATATCGGAGCGTACTGGGGTCGCCATGAGTGGCCCCATTCCCCTCCCCACCAAAAGACTGATAGTCCCATGCAGGAAATCACCGGATGGTGAAGGTTCAGAGACCTGGGAGCGCTGGGAAATGCGTATCCACAAACGCCTTATCGACCTGGATGCTGACGAGCGTGCCCTCAGGCAGCTTATGAGGATCAATGTCCCTGATGGTGTCAATATCGAGATCATTCTGAGAACTACAGATTGATCGATGAGATATAATACTCATATATCAGACTTTTAAAAGGTCAGATCTCAACTCTCTAGCCTCGGCCAGGTTCGGGTCCAGCTCAAGAACGATATCCAGATAGCTCATTGCCTTCTTCGTCTTCCCCATCTTGGAGTAGACCTCGGCTTTCCCCAGCCAGGCCCACACACTTTCCTCATCCATGCCCAGAGCCTGATCATAAGCTTCCAGTGCTCCTTTGTGATCTCCAGACCTCAGCTTCACTTTGCCCAATAGGTTCCAAGCCGGCAACCAGTTAATATCTTTATCCAGGGCTCTTTCCAGTGTCTCGATGGCCTCTGGTTTATCGAATTCCATCTCTATCTCGGCCTTTGTGGTCAATGCCTTGGGACTAAGACCCTTACGGGCGAAACATGCCATCGCCCCCTCGTAATCTCCATCATCGGCCAGGAGCCTTGCCTTGAGGGTGCATCCTTTCTCATCCACCCCCATCTCCTGTGCATTGGTGAGGGCGATGATAGCTCCTTTTCGATTTCCATTATGTTCCAGGGCAAGTGCCTTGAAATAGAGTAATTCACCATCCAATTGATCCTTTGGTATCTCCTCCAGCCACTCCACCACCTCTTCCTGCTCGTCCAGATCGATGAGTAATTGAGCCTTCTTCCTTCTCAGTTCATCATCATCGCCGGTCAAAAGAGCCCGATCATAGCACACCATCTGTCTCTCATACCTTTTCAGGGTGTCCAATAATTTGATCTTGTGATTCAGGCTACTGGCATCCGTGTGGTCGAAGGACAGCATGTTCTCGATTATGTTCAGAGCCTCTTTATAGCTTATCTCGGCTTCCTCGAACTTACCAAGCTCTCTGAGGATCTGGCCGCGATCCATCCAGGCTTCGATGAACATTGGATTTAGAATGATGGAATTATTTATGGCGTCTATCGCCTCCTCCCTGTGCCCGATCCAGTGTAATACTTCACCCTTGGCATGCCACGAATGGTCGTAATTCGGGTTGAGCTTGAGGGATTGGTTCATCAGCTCCAAACCCGCATCTATGTCGCCCAATTTTGCCATTCCGAACCCCTTTGCATAAAGTGCATAATCAAAGTCTGGCTTGAATTCCAGGGCCTTGTCATGATAAGGCTGAGCCTCCTCATACCTCTTCATCTTATCCAGTGCATTTCCTATATTGTTCCACGCTATCTCGTAGCCGGGCGACACCTCTATGCCCCTCTTGAAATATGGTATGGATTCCTCCCACTTGTCGAGATTGTACAGTGCATTTCCTATATTGTTCCACAGCACCTCATCACGCTTGTCCAGTTCCAGAGCCTCTTCATAGCACTTGACGGCCTCTTCCAGTCTCCCGATGCCATGATATGTATATCCCTTATTGTACCAAGCCTGCTTGTAACGAGGATTTATGTCTATAGCCATGTCATAGCTTTTCAGTGCCTCATTGTGCAGCCCTAGCATGAAAAAAGTAAATCCCTTATTGTTCCACGCCTCCTCACTTTGTGGATTGACGTCTATGGCCTCATCATAGGCATCTATGGCCTCCTCGTACCTTTCCAGGTTGTAGAGGGTGTTCCCGCGCCCGTTCCATGCCTCCTCATTGTCCGGGTCCATGTCTAGGGCTGCATCAAAATGCTCCAATGCCTCCTCATACTCTCTTTGAGCATCCAGAAGAACTCCTTTTTTCACCCAGGGTCCAGAAATGTCCGGCTCCCTCTCGATGATCTCATCATAAAGGTCCAGAGCCTCGTCATATCTGCCAAGTGCCATTAAAGCCACGCCTTTGTCATAATACGCTGGCATGTAGCTCGGATCCATGCTCAATGCCCTATCATAAGTGTCCAGTGCATCATCCAGTTCCCCAATGAAGGTGAGGGAATTGGCCATATTGTACATCGCGATGGAGTAATCGGGGGTGAGTTCAATGGCTCGCTCGTACATCTCAATAGCGTCCTTATGCCTTCCAAGCGCGTCCAATGCCACCCCGTAATTATTGTACAGGACATCATTGTCGCTTATTGTCTGGATCGCCCTCTCGTAGTACAGGATCGCCTTGTCATATTTGCCATATTCAGAAAGTATATTTGCCCTGATGAAATTCTCATCATCACCCTCGTCAACGGGCTCCATCACCTGTTCAGGCTCCTTGTCTGGCTGGGTTCCGGGCATGAATGGTCATATCTCTGTTTGGATATAAATGATTACTCTATCAGGATCATAGATGTGATCAACATCTATGTTGGTAAGCCACATCATTAAAAGATGGCAGGCTCCTCGTATTCTCCAAACACATCTCTGAGAACATCGCAGACCTCTCCCAGGGTGGCCTGGGCCTTGACGGCATCGAGAATATACGGCATGAGATTATCCTCTCCTTCAGCGGCCCTTCTCAGTGCCTCCAGTGTGGAATCGAACCTCGCTCCATCCCTCTGGCTCCGTATCCTATTGAGCCGGTTGAACTGTATCTTCTCCCCTTCAGGATCTATTTTCAGGATAGGAATATCTATTTCCTCCTCCTCGTCAATGTAATCGTTCACACCAACTACCGTCCTCTCCTTGTTCTCGATCTCCTTCTGGTACTTGTAGGAGGCATTGGCGATCTCCTGCTGGAAAAAGCCCTTGTCTATGGCCTTCAAAACTCCTCCCAGAGCCTCTATCTGATCAAAGTACTTGTATGTCCCTTCCTCCATCCAGTCGGTCATGTACTCCACGAAATAAGAGCCTGCCAGAGGATCGATGGTGTTCACCACCCCGCTCTCCTCAGCGATGATCTGCTGGGTGCGGAGGGCGATCTTCACTGCCTTCTCACTGGGCAGTGCCAGAGCCTCGTCCATGGAATTAGTGTGGAGGGATTGCGTACCTCCAAGCACTGATGCCAGTCCTTGAATGGTTGTTCTTACAATATTGATCTCCGGTTGTTGCGCGGTTAGCGAACAGCCCGCAGTTTGCGTATGGAACCTCAACCACATGGTCCTGTCTTTCTTGGCCCCTCTCTTCTTCATCTCCTTGGCCCAGATACGTCTGGCCGCTCTGTATTTGCCAACTTCCTCGAAGAGGTCATTATGGGCATTGAAGAAGAATGATAATCTGGGAGCGAACTGGTCCAGGTCCAATCCGCGTTCCATGGCGGCATCCACATAGGCCAATCCATCAGCCAGGGTGAAGGCCAGCTCCTGAAGGGCGGTCGAACCCGCCTCTCGAATATGATAACCAGATATGCTAATGGTATTCCATTTCGGAACGTGCAACGTTCCGAACTCGAAAGTGTCCACAATAAGCCTCATCGATGGTGCGGGAGGGAAGATCCAGGACTTCTGGGCGATGTATTCTTTTAGAATATCATTCTGGATGGTCCCGGTCAATTGGTCCAGGGTGGCTCCCTGTTTTTCAGCGGCTCCCAAGTAAAATGCCCAGACCACGGGGGCCGGGCCATTGATGGTCATGGACGTGCTCACGTCCTTCATGGATATACCATCAAAGAGAGTGGACATGTCTTCCAGGGAGGAAATACCTACCCCGCATTTGCCGAACTCGCCCTCGGCCAGTGGATCATCACTGTCCCGCCCATAAAGTGTGGGAAAATCAAAGGCCACGCTGAGCCCGGTCTCACCATGTGCCAGGAGGTATTTGTACCTTTGATTGGTCTCCTCCGCTGTGCCGAAGCCAGCGAACTGTCTCATCGTCCACAATCGGCCACGGTGCATGGTGGGCTGAACACCTCTTGTAAAAGGAAACTGTCCGGGGAAGTTATTGTCTTTGAGATAGTCATGGTCGGCAATATCCTCTGGTGTGTAGAGTTCTTTGATCGGGACGCTGGAAGTAGTGATGAATTCCTCTCTCCTCTCGCCATGCTTCTTCATGGCATTGGCATAGGTTCCATTCTCCCATTCTTTCTTCGCTTTCTTGATCTCATCCAAATTTGGTTTCAGCATTTGGCGGCCTCCCATTGTTATTAGATTCGCACTGTACTAAATATACATGATGGTGCAAACTATGTAAGGGTACAATAATTCCGGGTTAAATAGTGTTTTGATGAATGATTGCGACTCGCACTCTTCAACATTTACTGAATCCACAGCTCTGGCATATCAAGCACCCTTCTATGAATGCTATTGGACCACCACACTCTGGGCATTCCGGCCTCACACCGCTGTCCAGCCTGCTCATCTCCTGAATGACCTGTCCTTTAGCAGCGAGGTGTCCCTCAATGGCCTTTCCAATTGCATCCGGGCACGAGTATATCTTATCCTTTCCCAATGCGCGCTCTGGGCATCTGATGCCCTTCAATTGCTCGATGACATTCTTAGAATCAATGCCCGCCCTCAATGCAAGGGATATCAATCTGCCAATGGCCTCGGTCTGGCTGGCCGCGCATCCGCCGGTCTTTCCCATTCTGGCAAAGAGCTCGAACAGTTTATTATTATCCTCATTGATCGTCACATAGAGATACCCGCACCCGGTCTTCATCCTGTGCGTGGCCCCATGTATGACAAGGGGTCTTGCCCTTGGCCTCAGCTTGCCATTGCTATCTATCCCGACATCTGATAATGTGGTCTGGTGAACTGCTGTATCTGTCTTACTTTTGCTGGTGCCGGATTCCAGAACCTGAGTACCACGGCATCCGTCCCTGTACACGGTAATTCCCTTACATCCGGTCTCGTAGGCCAGATTGTAGACATTGGCTATATCCTCCTTTGTTGCATCGGTGTTCAGGTTAACGGTCTTGGAAACAGCATTGTCCGTGTGTTTCTGGAAAGCGGCCTGCATCCTCACATGCCCCTCTGCAGAGATCTCGTGAGCGGTCTTGAAAAGAGATTTCAGATCACTCGGGAAGCCTGGTAGGCTGTGTGTGGATCCGAGTTTGACAATGGCCTCTTCCAACTCATCAGTGTATATGCCACGCTCCTCACATTTCATCTTGAAGAAAGGATGCACATAATGAAGTGCATCATCGTCCATCACGGTCTTCACATACGCGATGGAATAAATGGGCTCTATCCCACTGGAACAGTCAGCGATCATGGATATGGTGCCAGTTGGAGCGATGGTCGTGATGGTCGCATTTCTGACTTTCCTATCACTTTCAAATATGCTGCCTTTGAAACTGGGGAATGTCCCCCTCTCCTTGGCCAGTTTTTCAGAGGCCTCCCATCCCTCATCCTGTACGAATTCCATCAATTTCTTTGCGAGTTTGTATGCCTGGGTCGATTCATAAGGAATATCCATCTGGATGAGCAGGTCGGCCCATCCCATTATTCCCAGACCTATCTTCCTGTTCTTTTTGGTCATCTCGTCTATCTCTGGAAGAGGATATTTGTTCATATCTATGACATTGTCAAGGAACCTGACCGAAGTATGCACTACTTTTCTTAGCCTGTCCCAATCGATCTCCTCATCCTTCACCATATGGCTGAGATTGATGGAACCCAGATTGCATGATTCGTATGGGAGGAGCGGCTGCTCGCCGCATGGATTGGTGCTTTCCACCTCCCCAATATGAGGTGTGGGATTGAACTTGTTTATGCGGTCTATGAAGACCATGCCCGGATCGCCCGTTTTCCAGGCCATGCTGGATATCATATCATATATCTCTTTGGCACTGGCTTTGCCACACTTCTCTCCGTTCTTGGGATTTACCAGTTCATAATCCTCACCCTTTTTCAGGGCTTTCATGAACTTATCCGTTATGGCTACAGAGATATTGAAATTCGTGAGAACACTAAGGTCCTCCTTGCATTTTATGAACTCCTGAATATCTGGATGATCAACACGCAATATTCCCATATTCGCGCCTCTACGGGTGCCGCCTTGCTTGATAGCTTCAGTGGCCGCATTGAAGACCTTCATGAAGGAAATTGGCCCACTGCTCACTCCACTGGTGGACATGACAGGATCGTTCTTCGGCCTCAATCGGGTGAATGAAAAACCAGTTCCGCCTCCACTTTTGTGGATCAGGGCCGCGTTCTTGAGGGCATCGAATATGCTCTCCATGGAATCACCAACAGGCAGAACGAAGCATGCGGACAATTGCTGTATGTCCCTACCAGCATTCATCAGGGTGGGTGAATTGGGCAGGAAATCCAGATCGGCCATGAGATTATAGAATTCTTTTTCTGTATTCTTTATCTCCTTCTTGCTCTTGCCATAATTGATCTCGGCAGAGGCTATATTCCTAGCCACCCTGCGGAACATGTCCTCGGGCTTCTCTATCAATTTCCCGTCATCGTCCCTTGCCAGATAACGGCGCTCCAGTACTGTAAGTGCATTATTGCTGATCTTCACTCAATCACCCCTGAGAAAATACTGAAAACTCGAATTTCCTGCATCCCATTCCCAAGGCAGAAGGCACTGCGATTTTATGATATAAACCTTGTGGGAAACCCCTTTTATACTAAGTTATAAACCATCTCATATTGTAAAAATCATTATACAAAACCCCATACCAATCAGCTTAAATATTACACAAAAAAGTGTACCAAAGTCCTTATTAATGTCCTCATAGAATCTTCTTAATAGTGCAGGGAAGTCAGGCAAAACATTGTTCCATGATGTTAGCCCAACTATCTCATCTCCTTCCTCATGCCTGCTTCCCCTGCCTCTTTCTTTTTTTTAAATGCGACTATACCCATTGATCCTAAGCATTTATTTTATCAACCGCTACATGAAACAAGTGATTTAAGAGGTTGATTCGATATGCGACTTTACCCATTGAACCTACGCATCTTTTTTATCAAACGAGTATTAGATATATGCGGGTAAAGAGTTTGATTCGAGGATACGGGTTTAAGTAGCCAACTCCTTTTCCATGATCAATGAAAGCCGCCATGATCAATATGCTGTCAAATGCCGCCTGGTTCTCCTCCCTGTTCCTCATACCATTGTTCGCCCAGGACCTGGGAGCCACCGAGGAGCAGATCGGCCTGATAGTCGCGGGCTATGGCACAGCTTCTTTCATATCATCCTATATCTTTGGAAGGCTGGCTGACATCCACGGCCGTCGATTGTTCCTTCGGTTCGGCCTTATCTTCTCAGCATTCGCCGCTATTCTTCAGATATTCTCCCATGATCCTCTCACACTTCTCCTGACCAGGGCTTTGATGGGTTTTTCAGCCGGTATCTTTCCCGCGGCCCTCATGGCCTATGCCTATGAATCCAAATGGAAGATGGGCAAGTTCATGGCCTACGGTTCTCTGGGTTGGGGTGTGGGCACGATAGTCGCCGGCATACTGGCAACCGTGGTCGTGATGAGCAATCCGTACATGGCTCCCTTCCTTCTCAGCGCGGTTCTACTACTCCTGTCATTCGCCATATCTATGAGGATGCCAAAGGTTCAGGAGCACAATATCAAGGTCCCATTATTCCCTGTAAAGGTGATAAAGAAGAATTTGCCTGTTTATCTCACGCTCCTGGTAAGACACATGGGGGCCTGCACGATATGGGTGATCTTCCCGCTATTCGTGATCGAGATCGGAGGCTCTTTCTTCTGGATCGGCGTGCTTTATGGAATAAATTCTCTCACCCAGTTCCTGGTCATGAGAAAGCTCAAGGCCAGGAGCAAGACCCTGATAATATGGGGTCTGATCTTTTCTATGGCCACATTCTATCTATTCACATTATGTGAGAATATCTGGCAATTACTATCCACCCAGGTATTGCTGGGCACGGCCTGGGCCATGCTCTATGTGGGATCGATAAAGTTCATAATGTCCAGGAACAAGGAGAGGGCAACGGCAACAGGCCTCCTGAATTCTGTCCTAAATATCTCATCCATCGGTGGTGCGCTTATCGGAGGTGTTGTGGCTGGCTTATATGGATATCA
>JAGLQE010000218.1 GCA_023137005.1 Thermoplasmata archaeon | reverse complement strand
TATGGGTGTGGCAGTGTGTTGATACCATTTCTCAAATTTTGAGAAAATTACAGCCAAGATATATGACCTGTCAATAAAATAATTACCCATTCTTATGATCTACCAATGCCAGCTTCTTCCCACCCATTAATCTGATGACCGGTATCTTTTTCTTCAGGGCCAGAGCAATGAGCTCCCTGTCATTGGTAAGGATTATACCATCCAGCTTCTCCGCGGCCTCCATGACCGACCTGTCGCCATCTGTCTCGGTCTCCACGATCTCTTTTGTCCTGGCAAATCTAAGGGCAGAGCGTGCCTGCGGTACCCTATCTTCCAATCTCTTCAACTCCCCAATTATGGGGGCTGGCACAATGATCTTATAAGTTCCTACAAGGCCCCTAAGCTCGGAATCTAGATTTATAGAACTCTTAAAAGGCATGATGAGGGCATTGGTGTCCGCGATGATGGTCTTCATTTAATGATACCGTACCCGATAAGCCGCCACTTGCCAGATATCCTTCGGCTGATGGCCACCCTCTGCCCCTTCTCGGCGCAAACCGGGATCTTCAGCTTGACATCCGCAACATCGTCCCTCGCACTGGATACCATGCCAACCGTGGTGCTTGTTCCGACATTGAGCATGAGAGGTTCATTCGTCTTCAGACTGTCGACCTCTAATTCTTTTTCGGATCCCACAACCCTTTCGAGAAGATGGATGTTCATGGAAAAGGTATGCAGGACATCCGGCAAAGTGCCCGGAGTTCCGACGACACGGCCGATCAATGAATCTGTTCTGGTGATATTGGGGTCCAGCATGGTTCCGACAGCTATCAACCCACCTTGTTTCAGCTCCTTGTGAAGCTTTCCTCCTGCGTGAAGAGAGGTAATATTCGTCTTTATCGTGGTCCACTCGATCTGGCCCTTGACCTCCATCTTTATTCCCGGGGAGATCTCGATCTCTTCGCCTTTCTTGAACACACCCTGGATCAGAGTTCCGCCGATCACTCCTCCGATCAGGTCCTCTGGCCCATTTCCTGGATTATTGACATCGAAGGACCTGGCCACGAACATTCGTGGTGGTAAATCCTCCTTGATCTCGGGTGATGGAATATAGGTCTGAATTGCATCTATGAGATAGCCGATATTCACCTCATTGTGGGCGCAAATAGGTATGATGGGTGCGTTCTCGGCGATAGAGCCCTTGACGAACTCCTTTATCTCCTCATAATTCTTGACGGCATCCTCTTCGGATACCAGGTCTATCTTGTTCTGAACGATGATGATATTCTCCACACCGGATATGTTCAATGCCATGAGATGCTCCTTGGTCTGGGGTTGGGGGCAGGTCTCATTGGCGGCTATCAGGAGGAGTGCGCCGTTCATTATGGCGGCTCCAGATAGCATAGTGGCCATCAGGGTCTCGTGACCTGGTGCATCGACGAATGAAATGGTCCTCTGAGGCTCGGGTTTGGATCCGCAGGAGCACTTTTTCTTCACAGTGTAATTATCTCCATGCTCGCAATCCGCGCATTTGTAAATGGTGGCATCGGCATAACCCAGTTTGATGGATATGCCTCGCTTGATCTCTTCAGAATGTCTGTCCGTCCACTGACTTGTGAGGGCTTTGGTCAGGGTGGTCTTGCCATGGTCAACGTGGCCGATCATGCCAATATTGACCTCTGGCTGTTTCGAACCCTTCATTATTTCTCCTCTGAAGCTCCTAAAAGTTCCTCGATGTTCTTCGGGCCCATCCTGGCCACCTTCAGATTAAGCTGAACTATGTCTGGAGATATGGTGTCTCCACGGTAGTTCTTCCTTCTCCTCTCTCCGTCCTTATTTGGGTTGAACCCGAGGCCCTTGGACACTAACAATTTCTTTCTGCGTGGTCCAGGCAGGTCCTTCCTCATGCAAAATCCATCTTTGTCACTGCCACCTGTGATCTCCAGCTTGTAGCCGGGCATTTCCATGAAGATACCATCTACTGTATCCCCTATCTTCTTACCTAGAAGTGCACTGGCCTGATGGCCCTTGATCTCCCTCTGGTAGGACTTTCCTGATTTCTGGTCTGAAATATTTGCCTTGAACTCAACCATATTTTGGACCCCTTCATTTTGAATCTCGAACTTTGTTCGAGCTTTTGAATGCAATCATTTCATTCTCGCATTCAATTTCGGGCTCTTGGATGCAATCACTTTGCTCTCGCATCCAAATCTCTCCGCTTCACTCCGAGTTTATGAATACAATCGCTTTCGCTCTCGCATTCATGCTCACCTGTGGCGTAGACGGTGAGATAACCTTTTCGTATATATAGGTTAACCATGAGAACATACTATCTGAAAGGGGAATTTCATTCTTCCCCGATCTTCCAGATCTTGTCGCCGATGAAATGCTCGGTCTTGATGGCCTTTCCCGACTTGGCCTGCACCATCTCCGAACCTGTCAACTGGGCGATCCCCACTGCTAATGGTTTTTTATTGCGCTCGTCCCTTATCCAGACCCCATCGCCCGGTGCTACCGAGGGATCGGCATCCACTATTCCGGGTGACATGACATCCGCGCCATTGGCCAGGAACTTGACAGCCCCCATATCCACTTCCACCCATTTGATATCTGGAAGGAATTTCAATATTCCTCGTATCAGAAGGAACGGCTCACCTTCCAGGAAAATGCCGAATGGGACCCCGTTAAAAAGAATAAGATCATGATCTCCAGCATCCGCTGTTTCAACATTATCGGTCTCTGAAAAGGTCTTGCAGCCGAGCACGGCCTCTATATCCTCGCTGAGCTTGATGATCTCCTTGCGCCTTAGTCTGTGCCTGCGTCTTAGTTTCAATGCTGCCAATCTAACACCTACAGATCCTCAAGGTCTCCTATTTCTTTTAATATCCTGTCTTCCAGGTCTTCATCGTCATCATCGAGTTCTTCTTCAAGGATGGCAAGTTCGGCAGCCAGTTCATCCTCCAGGCTTGTACCTTTTTCATCCGGGGACATATCCTGGAATTCCTTCTTCTTCTTATCATCGTCCTTCTTTTTCTTTGCCTCAGCCTCGTCTATTTTGTCGCGGAAATCAACCACTGGCAATCCTAATATAATGAGCTTCATCAGGTTCTTTCGGTCATCATCATAGACATCGGCCGCGGCCAGAGCATCATTGCACAGACTGATCCGCTCATCCTCTGCCAGGCTGGCAGCCAATCCATCAAGGGATGCATCCACATCCTCAGCCTCTATCTCGGAACCTATATCGTCAATGGAATCCAGTTCTGCCTCTATATTTTCGAAGATATCTTCGGGCTCATCCACGGCTTCCTCCTCTGGAATTTCCTCGGGAACCTCTACCTCTTCTGGTTCTGCAATATCTGCTACTGGCTCCGGGACATCTGGTATATCTTCTTTCTCATCCTCTAAGTCAAAGGATTCTTCCTCGGCCACTTTATCTTTTTCAATGTACAGGGGTTCGTTCTTCACACCCCAAACGAATATTGTAACAATGCCTATGACGAATGGAATTATGGACACCACATGCCCCATTGGCTCCACAGAACCAATGCCGGGGTATGCGGCTGCATCCCCAAGAAGTGACTGAACGAATCCCATTCGAAGTCCAACGACCCCGATGAAACCTGCCAGGCAGAGTATTACTCCGATCATCAGTAGGGTGTACTTGACATCTCCAGTTGGCTGGTCCAGTTCCTTCGCTTGTTTGATCTTGTCCTCTTTAGCCTGTTTTTCTTTCTTCTTTTTGGGCTTTTCGGTTTTTTCCTTCTTAGGCTTCTCTTTTTTTGCCTTGACTGGCTCTATCTCTTCCTCGTCCTCAAACCCCTCATCGAAATCCTCGCCACATCCAGGACATGAAGATGCATCGGCCGGTATCTCGTCACCGCATGATGGGCATTCTGCCAAGTCCTCTTCATCCTCGAAGCCCTCGTCGAACTCCTCACCACATTCCGGGCAGGTCGTGGCATCCGCGGGTATGGCCTTTTCGCAACTGGGGCACTCGGCAAGCTCTATTTCCTCTACTTCTTCGACGGGCTGCTTCTTGCCCTTCTTGCCTTTCTTGCTCATTGGAAAGCCTCCATAATTTTGGAGGCTTTGAGGTGAATGGTGAGTAGAAACGAACTCATTCACACACCCCCCTGCGCTTTCTCTGAATA
>JAGLQE010000217.1 GCA_023137005.1 Thermoplasmata archaeon | reverse complement strand
ACACTGCCCACCGGGATCATCTCCTCGGCCCCGTATATGTCCCCGAGGCGCACCAGCAATCGGAATAATCGCTCCACTACCTCTCCTTGTTCTCCAGCCAGCATGCCTTCCTGATCCTTGGTCAGATGCACTTTATCAGCTCCTTGCAATTGGATACCAGCTGTTCTATCTCCTCTTTGCTGGCATTATCAATGTGAATTCCACCCAGGGCCACCACCTTCTTGTGATATTTCTGGGCCGCGGCTTCGGCGATCGGTATGAGGACCTCATGGTCATAATGCCCCTCTAATTTCATTATGATCACCTCTTTCTGTGGTATCTTCATCACCACACTGCCTATGTGGGACCTCTGCCCCCCTCCAAGTATGTAGACTAGATCATTCCCTACGCCCTCGCATTGGAGCCATACCCGAAATTTCCCCTCACCCACGGTATTCATCAGTGTTCACATCCTTGTAACTTACCTTGACATATTTGGCTGGGTCGACCCCGGCCGGTTTGGTGACATCCAACCCCACCTTGGTTATCATGGTCTTCTTTCCCGAGTGGTCGCCTGACGGGTCGAGTGATGAGCCAGGCTGGTCGGGCATTATGACAGCATCCTTATGGGCCTGGAATCGTGTGGCCAGTGCCCATTCGATGGATATGGGATCGAATATGTCCACATCCTCCTCCACCACCATCACGTGCTTCATGCTCTTGTGGCCCAGGAAAGCAGCCAGAATGGCCTTGCGGCCATCGTCCTCATTCTTCTTGACAATTTGAACAATTCCATGGAGCCACGAACCTCCACCCAGTGTGATGACCGCGTTCTTGCACTCGCATACCTTGCTCACCTCGTCGTAGACGGTCGGCTCCTTTGGCATTCCCATTAGAAGTTTATGCTCGTTCCTTCCAGCCAGTAGTGCCTGGTACATGGCGTCCTTTCGGTGGGTGATGCAATCGACTATGAAGATCGGCTCCTGCCTTTCAAAGTCCCGGGTCTCGGTGAGATCGACAAATGGACCTTCCCTGTCCGTCTGCTTTATCAACCTGCCCTCCAGAACGATCTCGGAGCTTGCCGGGACCTCCAGGTCCTTGGTGATACACTTGACCAGGTCGGTCTTTCCCAGGGCATTGGCAATGGCCAGTTCATCGGTTCCAGGGGCCGGGCCGAGGGATGCGGCTATCATGACGGGGACGGAATTACCTATGCAAACCGCCATCTCCACCTCCCCATCGACCTTGTCGTACATGGTCCGGGTCTGGCGTTTTGGGATCAGTCTGGCTGTGAACTTATTTCCACCATGGTACATCAATCGGTGATAGGACATATTACGGCCAGTGTCCGGATCCTTGATGACCGAGCAGGTGGCTGTGGCGTATTTTCCACCATCACCCTCTAGATGCATCAAGAATGGAACCTTTGACAAGTCTGGATCATGAGTGACGACCTCCTGGCATGGAGCATTGGCCTTATCCACCATGGCTGGCTCAATTGGATCCCTGAGAGCCCCGACCAGCTTGAGAAGAAGCTCCTCTTTGGTGGTTCCCATACCTTCTGCAATTATGTCTCTGGATGAAGTAATCCCTCCAAATACAGGATAATCAGAATCCTTCACATTCTCGAAGATGATGGGCTGTTCTCCAAAAGAGTTCATCACATTGGCTATCTCGAACTCGGTGCTTACCTCTTTCTTCACCCTTATCAATTTGCCACTGGCTTCCAGTTTTTCCAAGAATTCACGCAGGTCCATTCATTCACTCCCTTATGACCCAAATTTGACATTTCAGTGTTTGATTCATCATACACTGATACTGCCATACATGCCGAATGTCAAGCTTGGGTTATGTGATATAGTAATGAAAATTGCGTTTATAACTATTATGGTGGAGGAATCGACAGATGACGAATGTCTTTTCTACCTTTCAATAATAACTTCCAATTCCAGAAACCCGCCTATGGCCTCACTGGCCTTTGCAGTTGAGTGGTGAACGATCTTGAAGTCAGCCAATATCTCCTCAAGCCAGTATTTTTCATCCCACAGGTTTCTGTAAATGTCATCATTCCATTTTTCACCAGGATATGAAGCGATCGGCATGTAGGCTATCAGCTTGGGCGCGACAACCAGTTGTTTTCGAACCAACTCCCGGATCTGGGTTTCAGGAAAGTGCTCCAGTAATCCTCCAGACATGCAGGCATCGAAAGAATCAGGCTCGAACATCTTGTCGATGTCGAAAATATCCCCTTGAATTATCTGGATGTCCTTTCCGAATTTTTTGGCATTCTCTCTGGCGGCCTCGACAACCTTCGGGTCATTGTCGATGCCAGTTATCCTGTAACCAAATGTCGAAAGTGGAACCGAACCTACACCCAGGCCGCAACCCAGGTCAAGGATCTTCGTATTCTCACCAAGGTATTCTCGATAGAAATCGATGCATGATCCTACATCTGCCAGATAGGTTTTGAAATCCTCATTAGTGAATATGACGTTCATGCTTTCTGAAAAGGCTTGGAACCAGGTCTTTTCCATATTATTCAATTCCCGATCCTCGCCCTGATGACCTTGTAGCCCTCGGACTCGCAAACCCTGGCAGCCTCTTCCTGCGTTTCTGCATCTGCGAAGAGCGCGATCATGTATCCGCCCATTCCACCGCCAGTCATCTTGGCTCCCAATGCGTCATTGTCCCTTGTGAGGTCCACCAGATGGTCGAGTTCGGGATGGGATACTCTAATTTCCTGCAAGAGCTCGTGATTCTCGTCCATGAGCTGGCCGACCTTTATGAGATTGCCTTCAGCAAGTGCGTCTTTGGCCTGGATAACGACTTTCTCTGCCTCTTCAAATACGATCTCGTATTCTTCCGGGTCCTGTTCTTTTCTTTCTCTGACGCCATCGACCGCCAACTTTGTCTTGGTCGTGATACCCGTGGAGACCAGTAGAATGTTCAGTGGTTTGCCCAGGGTCAATTGGTCCATCTGGTTCTCTCCGCCATCCAGGTTCTTCCTGAAGAAGATCAGACCACCATAGGTCGAGCAGGTATTGTCGATACCACTGGGTGTTCCGGCATATGCCTTATCGCCTTCCAGGCCACATTTATTTATTTCCTCCTCACTCAAATTGAGATCAAAATGCTCGGACACAGCCCTGGCCATGGCCACGCAACTTGCGGCCGATGCTCCAACACCCGAGGCGCAGTAAAGGTCTCCGGCGATGGTGACTTCCACCGGGGTCTTGTCAAAATCCAGATGCCAGACAGCCTTGTTCATAAGCTCGACGGACTCGCGCTGGGCTTCCGCGTACTTCTCGATATAACCTTCGGCCGCTGGCCTTTTATCGATTATCTTGAAACCTGGTTCGGTGCCCTCCACCAATATTACCTCGGTCTTCTTCGAGATGCCAGATGCTATGGATGCGTTCCCGTATACCACGAAATGCTCGCCGAACAATATTGCCTTGCCAAATCCACTGCCAGTTGCCATGTATCTCACCTTATAACCACCACTAAATTTCCTAATGGTATATTAGGTTAATCAATGATGTTAAGGCAATTGCCGTAACATAATTGCAATGTGCCAATACAGGGCCTAAGATAATGGCATATATTAACAATGATAATACCGAAAAAAGCGGATATAGTTTTATACTTGGATTGGATACTGGAGTCGAGGTAAAGAGAATGGCATCTAACAAGAAATTCACAGGTAGCTTATTGCTCCTGATAATTCTGATATTGGTATGTTGGCCAGCAGCCTTGATCTATTTCTTAATGAAATGGGAAGAGCAGGCACCACCAATGCAACAGCAGACCTATTACCCACCACCGCCACCACCACAGGGTTAATCCACGTGGAATACCGGCATGAGAAATGGGGTAAGAGGATCTTAGCCATAGGCTAATGCATATTATACTGCACAGTATCTACGGTCTAGTGAATTGGGGAGAATGTATGACTGGACAGGATAAAAGAGGAAGGATGAAAAAGGCGGTCCAGAAGGAGCCGTTCATCCTGTCCCATCATCCCTCATGCGAGAAGTTCAGCCACCATATGGTGGACTTCCGAGGCTACAAACTGTGCATGGGATGTTTCTTCACATACCCTGCGGCCATATTGACGATCATCATCCTGTACCTCCCGCCTTTCAGGGATCTTTTCGACCATACCCAATTGTTCGGACTGGCCATTGTTTTCCTCTCCCTCAATGTGGCAAGGAAACTGATATTGAAGGACAGGATATCAAAGAATCTTCATATTCTCTTCAGAAATTTTCTGGGTATCTGCCTTGGCCTCGTGGTCATGGGGCTGCTAGCCGTACCTGAAACCGACCCTCTGAGATGGTATTACCTTATTTTCGTCATCTCGGTTGCCGTGGTCTACAACCTTGCCAATGGGATCAAGACCATGAGAACCTGCAAGGCCTGTGAGGAATACCCCAACTTCCCGAAATGCCAGGGGCTGACATGGAATGATCCAGAGGATTAGGGCGGGGATGGTTCATCTTCACAGCAAAAACAGTATGGCAACACCCACCACCGCAATAACCGCACCCACAATACCTCTCCAACTCGTCCTTTGCTTGTACAAGAACCACACCACGGGAATGATGAATACCGGCATCAGTGATAGTAAAGTCTGAGCCACACCCACCTCGATAAGGTAGGCAGCCAGTGTTGACAATGTCACACCTATGAATGGGCCAATGAAGGAGCCGATGGTGACGTACTTCATCCCGATCCTATCTTTCAGGGCCTTCTTTATCTCGGGTAGTTTGCCCCATAAGGCGATCACCACCCACACGAACACGGCTCCCAGCATCATTCGTATAAGAGTGGATGTGACGGCCAGGGACATGGCCTCTGTCAATCCAGACGCTTCTGGATAGAGTAGCATACCTTTTTTCAGGAAGGCCAGTCCAAGCCCCTGCCCGATCGCTCCTATGAGAGCCAGTGATATGCCCCATGTCTTTTCCTTCTTGGTCAATTTTCTCTCATCGGACTTGGTCTCATCCTCCAGAAGGACCATGA
>JAGLQE010000216.1 GCA_023137005.1 Thermoplasmata archaeon | reverse complement strand
AATCGCGAATAATGGAGAGGCGGGGTACTCTCAGTGATGTATTAGCGAGTGACAATACCAATTGGAAACCCGCGAACCTCGCCTGCTGGACAAGACTATCATCATAAATCCAGACTTGTCTGAGGGCGGGGGAGTCCTCATCCTTTGAGAAATTATACCTAAACACGCGGCCATCCTCTCCCGAACCCTGGGACGAACTTCGGCACAAAATACATAAGCACCCAACACAATCCCAACCGTTCATCACCATTTGAATGAATGAGAAGTAGGTAAATACATGATACACACCGTCAAGAAAAAGCACACCAAGAAGCAGGTGCTGAAGAGCATGCGGCCCCTCATCCAGACATGGTTCGACAATTCTTTCGAGGATGTCACCCAGCCCCAGGCCTATGCCATACCGATCATCCATGACAGGAAGAATGTGCTCATCTCCTCACCCACGGGCTCCGGGAAGACCCTGACGGCCTTTTTGTCTATCATAAACGAGCTTATGGTCAAGCAGAAGAATGATGAGCTGAAGGATGAGATATATTGTGTTTATGTTTCGCCGCTCAAGGCTCTGGCAAATGATATTGATAAAAATCTGAAACAGCCATTGGCGGAGTTGACGGAGCTGGCCGAGGAAAATGGGGAGGATGCTCCCAAGATCAGGGTCGGGGTGAGAACAGGTGATACTCCTGCTTCCGAGAGGCAGAAGATGGCGAAGAAGCCGCCTCATATCCTCATCACCACGCCCGAATCGCTGGCCATCATACTCACCACCCCCAAGTTCAGCGAGAAACTGAAAAGCGTGGAATGGCTGATAATGGATGAGATACACGATATTTGCAATTCAAAAAGGGGGAGCATGCTCTCCGTCACTTTTGAAAGGCTGGAATCAAGATTGGAAAAGAAGGCCACGAGGATCGGATTATCAGCCACCCAATCGCCCATAGAGACGATCGCCAATTTCCTAGGAGGCTATGATGATGGGGAGGAAAGGGATGTCTGGCTGGTGCAGGCCGAGGGCGGGAAGGACTTTGATATCAAGGTCATAACCCCGGTGGAGGATATCACCTCACTGCCCTTCGAGATAGTCAATGCCAGGATGTACGAGAAATTGAAGGAGCTCATCGATGACACTCGCACGACACTGGTCTTCACCAATACCCGTAGCGGGACCGAGCAGGTGATGCTCAGGCTCGGAGAACTGGGCCTGGAGGATATAGCCGCCCATCACGGAAGTCTGAGCCGCGAGACCAGATTGGATGTTGAGGATCGTCTGAAAAGAGGGGAATTGAAGGCCGCGATCTCATCCACTTCTCTCGAGCTGGGTATTGACATTGGGACCATAGATCTGGTATGTCAAATTGGTTCTCCCAAATCCATTGCCAAGGGCCTGCAGAGAGTGGGTCGCGCCGGCCACGGTGTGGGAGAAGAGAGCAAGGGCCGTTTCATGGTATTTGATAACGACGATTTGGTGGAGTGCGCGGTCCTGGCAAAGAGCGCGATCGACCATGAGATAGACCGGGTCTTCATACCTTCCAATCCCCTGGACGTGCTGGCTCAGACAGTCGTGGGGCTTTCCATCGAGAGAAAATGGGACATCGAGGATGCCTATGGCCTTATCAGGAATTCCTATTCATTTCATGACCTTTCATGGGAGGATTACATATCCGTACTCAGGTATCTGGGTAGTCGGGATATGCCCAATGTGTATTCCAAGATATGGCTGGATGAGGATGAAGGGATATTCGGAAGCAAGAGAGGTTCCCGTTTGATCTATTACCTCAATTCAGGCACGATCCCGGAGGAGGCGAACTTCAAGGTCTTTTTGGACAAGGGAGGAAGACTGGGCGAGCTGTCCGAGGGTTTCGTGGAGAAGCTGGGACCGGGCGATGTTTTTGTTCTGGGAGGGAAGAGCTATGTCTTCGAAAGGGCAATGGGCATGAGCCTCTTTGTCAAGGACGCGACCGGGCGAAGACCCAGTGTGCCATCGTGGACCGGCGAGATGCTGCCCAGGAGCTTTGACCTGTCTGTAAGCATCGGTGATTTCCGAGGGCGAGTCAAGGATAGGCTGATGGCCTTGGGAGATGGGGATCGGGGCGATGGTGAGGATGATGATGGCAAAGAAATCGATGAGAAGAAGAAATCCAAGATCTTGAAGGAAACACAGAGCTGGCTCATCAAGGATTATAATCTGGACCCGCCGGGTGCCAGGAGCATAATATCCTATTTCCGGGAGCAGGCGGCCTTCAATTTCAATGTACCCTCTGACAAGAATTTATTGATAGAAGGGTACATTGACCAGAACAATAATCGAAATCTAATATTCCATTTCTGCTTCGGGAGAAGGGTGAACGACGCCCTGTCCAGAGCCTATGCCATGGTGCTTTCCGACATGTATGATGTGAATGTGAGTGTCAGCATAACGGATGATAATTTCATGCTCACCACCGCCAGGGACATTCCATTATCCGGGTTCGAGGACCTGATCAAGGAAGATGAGCTGGAAGAACTTCTTGAAAGGGCGATCGGTGAAACTGAACTATTCAAGCACAGGTTCCGCCACTGCTCGACCAGGAGCTTCATGGTGCTCAGGAACTACAAGGGCCGCCAAGTTCCAGTGGGTCGCCAGCAGCAAAGGTCGAAGAAGGTGCTCAGGGCGATCAGGGCGGATAAGGACTTCCCCATCGTGAAGGAGACCTACAAAGAGGTGCTGACAGAGGTCATGGACCTGGCAAATGCCCGTGATATCATTCTCTCAATAAGCAATGGTGAAAGGAAGATCCATTACTCCGATTACCGGGACATTCCCTCGCCCTTCGCCCACAATGTCGTATTGTCCGGCATGTCGGATATCGTCCTCATGCATGACCGAAGTGCCTTGCTGAAGGAAATGCACAGGAAGGTGTTGGAGAGGATCGGAGGAGCGGGTTCGATCAAGCCCGAGCTGGAACAGGAAGTGGTGGATGCTCATTTCTCGGACAAGATAGTCAATATCCAGAAAAAAGAGGATATCATCCCACTGATGCTATCTCTGGGGCCAGTGGAGGTTTTCCAGAGAAGGGGTAAGAGCTTGTTTGACTTTTCGGATGCCGATCCCGTGGAGCTGACACAATGGTGTGCGGAGCTGGTCAATGATGGGGCGGCACACTCTGCCTGGGTGGGGAAGAGCCTGTGGACACCCACTGAACGGACAGCCGATCTAGCAGCACTTTACATGTCTGAGGGAGAAGAAAACCCAGACAATGAGATGGTATTGGATATACTGGCCGACGCGGCCGAGCCCCTTTCTGTCAAGGTGATATCCAATAGACTGAGCGACAGAACGGAGAAGGAATGGGACACCGTGGCCACGAGGAAGGTCCTTACATATCTCGAAAGGCAGTATAGGATAGGCAAGGTGGCAGTGGACAAGAAAAAATACGGACTTTGGGGCTTGCTGAACATCAAGGCCTCGAAGAACAGGGACAGGCTTCTGGAAGAACGTGTCACCGACCATCTTGACCTCTTCGGACCCTTCTCCCTGGAGGAAATATCCTTTGAACTGAAACTCCCAGAGGAAGAGATACAGATGGCCCTTGGGCGAATGGAGGCCGATGGAACAGTAATGGCCAGGGCCTTCACCGAGCCCTATGTCCAGTACATGCTGGCACAGGATTACTCAGATCTCACTTCCGAGGAAAACAATATCACCCTGACAAGGGCGGCCATGGATAATTATCACCTTATGAAGCATTTCGAGGGCTTTAAAAGTCTAGATGACCTCTTCGAGACATTCGGGAGCGTGGGAATGCTCAATGATGTCGCGGCAAGGATCGGGCTGGATGGATTGAAGGGCTGGAGCCAGAGGAGAAAAGATGGGGAGATACTTCAGGGCCGATTCTGGGACGGCAGTGTTTGCTATGTCCTGAAAAAAGATGTGCCCAAATTCATCAATGCCTATCGGAACGAGGATCTGGGAAAGGTCGATCTCCAGATATTGAATATCATCTCCAAGAATCCGGGTATTGACATTACCAAATTGCAGGAACTCACGGAACTTCCCAAGGACATCCTCAAAGCCCGGGTGGAGAAGCTGGACAGGAATATCCATATCGCCAGAAAGCCCGTGGAAAGATCGGGCCAGGATTCGGACTATGAGGGGTTCATGTCAAGGAACCTGTACCACAAACTGACCAATCGGCCCTCGAAGAAGGATGGAAAGGAGTGGCTGGTGGAAAAAGTGATATCCGCATATGGCCCTGTATCCATGTACGATATTGCCAGGTCAGTGGGAATGACCCGAGCGGAAATGAAAGATCATATCAAGGAACTCATGTCCTCCGGGAAGCTGGCCGAGGTAGCCATAGTGGGATCTGAAAGGCAGAAATTGTATGTGTGGGAGAAGGAATTGAAGGCTTTGCGGAATGTCGGTTCCCAAGGGCCGCACCAACCTGGGGACGAGAAGATAAGGATATTGACCATCCTGGATCCCTTCACCTTCCACCACAGGAACGAGATAAGGATGAAGTTCGGGGATGCCTGGTACTACACCATCTTCAAAGGTTCCCGTCTCATTGGCATGATGGAGATGTGGGAGATGTCCGGTTGCCTGGAGATCCGGGAGCTTAGATTGGATACGGAGGAGGATCTCTCCGATGTACTGAAGGCCCTGGACGAGTTCTCCGAGATCTTCAAGAAGAACTACCATGACGTGATAAGATTTACCGGAGCATTGGGAACCTCGGTCGAGGATCTGGACAAGGCCATTATCAAGGTCTTCAAGAAGGCGGGCTACTTCAGACAACGCAACTGGCTATTGAAGGGCAATGTCATAGACCTGACAATGACCGAGGATGAAATTATCTCTTATGTCCTGTGGAGACAGCATGTGATCCCGGAAAGACATTTCCTGGATATGGAATCCGGCCTCAGCGAGCTGGGGGGCTTCAAGTCCGACCACGAGGTGGATATCAGGGTATCGAATCCACGTGGATTGAAGAGACTGCTAAAGGAAAGGGTGGTCGAATGGGGGAAGATGATCCCAGATTATTTGGCCTACACACTTCCGGAGGATACTGCCCTGTACAAGGCTGCCAAACATGTGGAGATCGACAGGGAGATGCGGTACCTGATAACCATACTGGATAGCGAGCATGAGATGAAACGCAACCGGTTATTGGAGGCCGCTCCTTTGGGATATAATAAAGCTGTAGAAGCACTGAATCGGCTTATCAAGGGCCTTCATATCATCCGGGCCGGGAACAATATGTTCTACCTATCTCCGGAATATATCTATGAGAAAGAAGAGGCCAGGGAGAAAGTTCTATGGTTGATCATCAGCTCCTTCGGGATATTCAGCGCGGAATGGCTGTCCATGTACACGAAAGGCGAGTTCAGGATGGGGGAGATCAGGCGCGCGCTGGGCAAGTTCGAATCCGAGGGTAAGCTGGTAAAGGGCTTTGTCTCGGAAGATGATAATATCCTATACTGGATGATGCTGGAGGATATCGGGATGTTGCCGATGAAACCTCATGACCTGGACATCGTGCTGGCACCATCAGCCTATGACCGCCTGTCCACCTACTTACTGCCCATTATCAGGAAGAGATTCGGGTTTGGCTCCTCCTTCATTGTCATATCCGAGGGGATCATCATCGCGGCCTTCAGGGGGAATATGCGGAAGACCGAGCTCCTGGTAGGCGAATATAGGGGTGATGAGAAAGGCTGGGACCTTATCCCGGACTTCTCGAGAAGGATCGGCCGCAGGATGAAGAAAAAGGAAGACCCAGAGGCCATGACGGATGATGAAATAATGGACTGGTATGATAAGACGTCTGGGAAAGAGTTTGAGTGATTCTGCCTGAATGTATGCAGATATTCTTATTTAGAGCAAGTTCCTTTACGGGTCGAGGGAAGTTTATTGCCGGCACCACCAGAACTTAAAACTCTTGTAAAACGATATGAAGATAATCATAAGCAATATTCTTCAGCCGCTTACAAAGAAGCAGAGCTTCGTAAAGAATTTTTAAATCCTTTATTCGAATTGCTAGGTTGGGACATTTACAATAAAAAAGGAAGGCCGGAACAGTACAAAGAAGTCGTGGATGAGCCATCCCTTGAAGTTGAGGGGGGAACAAAAGCCCCAGACTATGCTTTCAGATTGGGGGAGGTTACAAAATTTTATGTCGAGGCGAAAAAGCCCTCTGTAAAGATCACCACAGATCCATTGCCAGCATTCCAATTGAAAAGATATGCCTGGAGTGCGAAATTACCCCTATCGATACTAACGAATTTCGAAGATATCTCAGTCTATGATTGCAGGTTCAAGCCCGAAAAATTCGATAATGCCACAAAAGGGAGAATCCTCCATATTGACTATCAGGACTTGGAAGAAAAATGGGATGAGTTAGCCAATATCTTTTCCCCCGATGCTATCTGGCAAGGTTCATTTGATAAATACATTGATAAAAAGAAGAGGGGGACATCTGAAGTAGATACCGAAATTTTGAGAGAGATAGAGGGATGGCGTGAGGAGCTGGCCAAGAATATCGCTATTCGAAATCCTGATCTTTCTATAGAAGAAATGAATTTCGCTGTCCAGCGGTTAATTGACAGAATCCTCTTCCTGCGTATATGTGAGGATAGAGGCACGGAAAAAGAAAACCAATTGGTAGACATGCTGGAACGCGGCACAGACCTCTATAAACATTTATTCGTGATATTCCAGCAAGCGGATACGAAATACAATTCCGGTCTTTTTCATTTACAATATGACAAGAAACGAAAGACCAAGATTGATCGAATAACCCCATTTATAAAAGTGGATGATAAGGTAATAGCCAGCATCATCTGGGATTTGTATTATCCCCGTTCGCCTTATCAGTTCGATGTAATCCCTGCGGATATCCTGGGCCACGTCTATGAGCAGTTCCTCGGAAAGGTTATTAGATTAACTGCTGGCCATCGTGCGAAGGTGGAGGAAAAACCAGAGGTCAAGAAAGCTGGCGGGGTCTATTACACACCAACTTACATTGTGGATTACATTGTGAAAAACACGGTTGTAAAATTATGCGAAAACAAATCTCTGGAAGAAATGGCCAGTATCAAAATTTTAGACCCTGCCTGCGGCTCTGGATCCTTCCTAATAGTGGCTTACAAAAAGATGTTGGACGAACATCTGAAATGGTACGAGGCTAACAAACCAAAGAAACACAAAGATCAGGTTTTCAAGAATCAAAAGGGTGCGTGGCAATTGACCCTCAGAGAAAAGAAACGAATTTTACTCAATAATATTCACGGCGTGGATATCGACAGCCAGGCAGTTGAGGTTACCAAGCTAAATCTCATGCTGAAAGCCCTTGAAGGCGAGAGCATGGAATCCATCAATAATATCAGTAAATGGTTCGGGGAGCCTGCGTTGCCAGATCTCGGAACCAATATCAAATGCGGAAATTCATTGATTGACTTTGACATCATAGACCATCTTCAAGACCTGGATAATGAAGAGAGAGACAATGAACTGGCCAGGATCAATCCATTTTCCTGGGAGGCTGAGTTTCCAGATATTATGAAGGCCGGGGGATTTGATGCGGTGGTGGGGAATCCGCCTTGGGGTGCGAAAATTGTAAAGGCTGAAAAGATATATTTTGAATCTGTTTTCAATATCAATCTTCAAAATATTAATACTTTCGAGTTATTCATATTAAAAGGTCTTACAATTCAAAAGAAAGACGGTATCCTTGGAATTATCGTGCCAAGGAATTTTATTAGACAGAGCATGTATTCCTCAACAAGAAACCTGTTACTTCGTAAATCTAAAATCGAAGAAATTATTGATTTCAAAAAATTCCCTGGTGTAACACAAGAGTTTGTAGGTATATTCATTTCAAAGCCATCGTCTGATAAGTTACTTGCAAATAACACTATAAAACTAAATAATAATAACTATATTCAACAAACAATTTTTCTTAAGATGTATAACAATGTATTCAATTTATCATTAACGAATGATGTTTTTCATATTTTGGAAAAAATTATGAATAATTCTAAACCGTTAGATCATTTCGTCCATATTATAAGGGGGGAAGAAATCAGTAAAAAGGGGGGAATTATTCAATGTAACAACTGTGAAAAATGGCATGTTGCTTCAAAGAAAGCTGAAATTAAATGTAAATATTGTGGAACAGTAATAGTGATAAATAAGGCAAATATCGATGAACTTATTTCAAATGAAAAGACTGATGATCATAATTCTAAGATTGTAACTGGGGAAGATATCACCAATTATAATTTAACTAATTTTCATTATTTCAATCCAAACAAAGATGGAATAAAATTAAAGAATTTAGAATATTATAAGTCTCCCAAAATCGTTATGAGGGCAGTAGATAATAATAATTCAACGCTTGATTTAGAGGAAGATATTTTTGTGACTAAGAATGTATATTCGATCAGGGCAAAAAATGATAATTCAATCCTGCCATACATATTATGTATTATGAATTCGAAATTATTTGACTTTTATAATGCCAATGTCTTTACACTTGATGCTTCGATGACTATTTTTTTCTCTAAAAGTTTCCTTGTTACGTTACCGATAAAGGAGGGTACGAATAAACAAAAAGATGATTTGTCTGGTTACTGTTATAAAATGCTTGATCTACATCAAAAGTTGAACAATGCCTTACTTCCTACCGAGGAGATCATTCTGCAACGTCAGATATATGCATTAGATAATCAAATAAATCGCCTAGTATATCAATTGTATGGGTTGACAGAGGAGGAGATTGATATTGTAGAAGGGGTAGCATGACAGATTCCAAGGAAAAACCTACAACCTGGACTATCGAAATTATTAACTCTGAAATTAGGTACACACCAGACAATGTAGGAATTAACAAGGAATTTACAAAATTACTCGATAGGAAAAAGGATGGTATCCTCCCTCCTGAAATAGTTAATGATATGTGGAAAATAGCTAATAATTTAACATACGAAGATTCGAATGGAAGGCGAATAGGCAAATATTTACTGTGTGTTATCAACCTACCTGCCAATCCAAAGTCATCACAAAAACGAAAGATGAAGAAGCAATATCAAGAGATACTTATTGACCAAATGAAAATTCATGAAGACCAGCTAATAAAATTTCAAGGTAAAAAAATGCTGATATACATGAGAATTTACTTGCGTGAATCAAAATTTGATAATTATGATATCGACAATTTTCAAAAGGCAATTTTTGATGCGCTTAAAGTATATGTGGGAGATGACAGCAACATCGAATCGTTTATAGCTGAGAAGGTTAAACTAACTGGATATTCTGAATCTGATCTTGATTTTATCGAGCAATCAATTATTGCTGTAACAACGCCCGACGCTAAAACAGATATTCTAAAATAATATTCCGAGCCGATATACTTACCCACATACCCCTTTGATTTCGAGCATGTGAGGGCGATTTTTCTTTTTTAGATGTGGACGAAGTCCATGCATCTATTTTCCAAACTTGTTTGGCTCGATAATGGAAACCTTGTTCTTTTTTGGATGTGCATTTAGTCAGTATTACTACACATCCATTTTATCAAGCTTGCTTGATTCAGGAGCCC
>JAGLQE010000215.1 GCA_023137005.1 Thermoplasmata archaeon | reverse complement strand
ATCCAGTCTATCAGGGCATCGGTGGCGATGGTCTTGCCCTTGGCTGGCAGGAAAAGATGGGCCTCGTCTATCATCATATAGACCAATGGATGGTCCTTGGTGATGTCCTTGGCCACCTCCTCATCTATGAGATTTGCCTCGGCCTGCATCTCCAGGGTGGTGTACAGGGTCCTGGCCCGCATGAGATGGCTGGCTATGATGGAGATTATGAGATTGCGCACATCGAACCCGCCCAGACGACCCAGGTAGCTGATATCCAGGATGGTCATACGGCCGGCCTTCACTATGTCTGAAAAAGGTGTGCCTTCCTTGTCGAACACTCCTATGTCCTCCACCATCTGGATGGTCCCCTTGAGACTGTCCTTGGCTCCTTCACTATCGAACATCTTCTGATCGTCTATCTCTTGGTAAATGTCCTCGTAGCCATAGGGTTCGCCCTTTTTCTGAAGTGTCCTTATCACTTTTATCAGGATCGTGCCCACAGGGTCGGTCATGGTAAGACCGAATAGATCCAGCCAATCCTGAACACTGATCTCGTGTAATGGAAGCTGGAGGATCTGGTCATAGAGAACCTGATGTCCGGCCTTTTCCAATTCCCTGATGGCCAATTGGGGCATGAGGATATGCACGTAATCGCCCATTCCTTTTGGAGTCAGCCCATTGAACTCTTTCAAGCGCCCGACCTCGTAGTCATTGGAATTGGCTGTTTTCAGGCTGTGGAACACACTCATTGTATCGACTATCAAGACAGATAAACGGTCTTTCTGTTCTGGTTCCAGCATGCCGAAGGACTCGGCCATCACACCCAGGGTGTAGGACTTGCCAGTTCCCCTTTTACCAACAACTAAAATACAATGAGGTGATGTTATGTCAAAATAGATAGCCCCGCCTTCCTCGTACCGTCCTGCCGGATATGATACTATCTTTCCCAGGTAGCAGCAACCCTTCTTACCCACCTTCTCGATAAGGGATTCCTCCCTTCCAAATATCTCCTCTCTCACCATGGATCATTCCTCCTGTCAACCTATCATTATCTGGCCTGCAACCAGGGATGCGGCATACACAATAACTGCCACGGGAAC
>JAGLQE010000214.1 GCA_023137005.1 Thermoplasmata archaeon | reverse complement strand
CCGTTCATCAACACCCAGCTTAACAAACCACATCCTCAGCACAGATCCCGACCTACATATGTAGAAAAATCTATATGTTGATCAATATCTTCATGGATGCGTGGAAGATTTATCGCAGACAGGAAGGGAAGTATCCGTTGAGGCTTCTGAAAATAGTCAAATGCCAAAGAAACAACCAAACAAGAAACTCATTGCATTTGCAATAGTGCTGGTTATAATTTTAGCTAGTCTGAGTTATGTATTAAGAGATTATTCAGATTTAGCGCCAATTAACCCCAATGATCCAAAATTTTATGACAGATACCCTACGACACCAAAAGATTTAGCCCTTATTTATATCGAGGGTGGTACATTATTGTGGGGAAATTATACTCATGATTATGCTCCAACCACTAACTTATTAACAGTTCAAGTTACTCCAACTATTCAAGGTCTGGCTAATGGCTTCAAGGAATCTTATCCTGATGATATTGTGCAACAAGCAAAAGCTGCATATAATTATGTAGCTGAGGAAATTGATTATGTAGATAGTGGAACATATGCACGTTCATATCCCGTGACTACATTAACAACAAATGAAGGAGTATGCGGAGATTATGCGTCACTTCTTGCGTCTCTGTTATATGCAATGGGGCTGAAAGAGGTTGCAATTGTATATACAGTTGGAGAGGTCAATGGAATCATATTAACTCATACATATGTTGCGGTAAAGATGCCATCATATTCTCCGCCACAGAGCATTGTTCAGGAAAAAATAGATATATATCTGGGAGAGGGGTGGATTGGGTTGGATCCAACAAATTCTCTGAGTGGTGAATATTTCGATTTCGCAGAATTAGATCCTAAATGGGAACACCATTGGAACATAACTTCTATTGTTGGGGTCCCAGTTTACGGAGCGGTATTCACGTTTGATTTAGATTACAATAATTATGACAATGAATTAGGCTACTACTTTGATGTTGAATGTGAACTATATGCATTCGAGCATGATCTGGACAATGATGTTACATTCTCCTTTGAATTAAGAGAGAATGAAGTTATCATTGATAGAGAAGTTATCAATGTAACATGTGGGCAAGATACACTCACAGAGGTTGATTTCATATTGGGATATTTGGACGATTTTGATGTTGATGATTATTATGATACTTTCGTATTATACTTGATTATCACTCCTTAGGTAGTCCTCATCCTTTGCCCGTAATGAACAACACACTGCCACACCCAGCTTAACAAAATAAAGGCAATTAAAATCGAATCAAACTCATTACCTGTTGGTATCAAGTACACGTTTGATCAAAATAAATGCGTAGGGTCAATGGGTATAGTCGCAATTCGAATCAACCTCTTCAATCATTGGGTTCATGTAGTGGTTGATAAAAAAGATGCGTACATATCAATGGTAAAACACGCATCTTAAAAATAAATATGCTCCCGGCGGAATTTGAATCCGCGTCGAAGCCTCGAGAGGGCTTCATGATTGGCCACTACACTACAGGAGCATGAATTGTTGTATTGAGGCTGTAATCCCATTGATTACTTAATATTTACTTAATTATTGGCTCCCATTCAATATCTATTAATAATCCCTCCAACTCCCCCCCTCCATGGACACCACCATGATCTGCGTGCTGAACTCGGAAGATCTGGCCTCCAAGCTGGGCAAGAAAGGGTCAGAGACAGACATGACCCTGTACAATCTCAAGAAGGATGATAAATCCCTGACAGTGGCCAGTCCGACAAAATATCCTGATAAATTACCACCACTCCTCTATTCCCTGTATCTGGGAGAGGAGGTCTTCATGGTCATCGACAAGCTGGACAAGACCATTGGGGAGATGATAGTGGCCTGCGAGGTCATGGGGAAGAAAAAAGGAATGATCATCCTGGACAATTATATCTCAGCGGACCAGATCCAGCCACTTCTGAAGGATACGGCTGCTGAGAGCTGGGAGATGGTGGAAGGAATGCCAGACCCCAATGTCATGCGCGAAGGGCTTCTAGAAAGAGAACCAGTTGTTCGAGAAGGTGTCACCAGAGTGAGCATTGACCAGTCATTTCCCGTGAAGGGGCTGGGAACCGTCAGTTTGGGCTTGGTTGACCAGGGAATTGTGTCAAAACATCAGAACCTCATTGTGCTTCCAGATGGGAAAAAGACCATAGTTCGATCCATCCAGGTACATGATAATGATGTGCCCGAAGCTGGTTCGGGTTCCAGGGTGGGATTGGTTCTGAAGAATGTCGAGCCGCATGAGGTGAACCGCGGAAGTGTGCTCACCGAAGAAGGCGGATTGAAGGTGGCCAGCGAGTTGGAGCTGGAGGTAAGTGTCAATAAGTTCTGGCGTGATACTCTCAGAGATGGTGTGGCCATTCACCTTTCTTCGGGAATGCAGTTCCTGGCTTGTTCTATTTCAATGGATGGGGAATTGAAAGCTGGCGACGTGGGAAAGGTCAAGGTCAAGCTGGACACTCCGATGGTCTTTGACCCCAGTGACAGGATAGTGCTCAATTGGCTTGAGTCCACTGGACCCCGGGTGATAGGCAGTGCGACTGTCATCGAATGAGAGAGCGAAGCGATTTCATTCGGCATGTTCAATAGTTATTTTAATCGTGACTGCGTTTCCATACCTGGTGAGGAAATGACCCAGGATATTCTAGAATACAGATCCATAGAAGAGCCAGATATTGATATGATACACAAATATCAGAATGGGGAGTGCAGGCATGAGTTGTCCGGCATATTAGATTTCGGAGAGAGCTGGGCACCCATGTCCAAGTCTCAGATAAAGGAAAAGATCGATAAAACAATAAAGGAAAAGCGCACGGCGATCTTCACTATCTGGACAAGGGACGGAAAATGCATAGGGATGAGTGATTATTATAGTAGGTGGGACCCACGAACACCACATTTTGGAATTGTTATTTGGCCAGAATACCGTAGGCAGGGTTATGGGACCCAGGCGGTTGAGGAAATGCTGAAGCGATGCTTTGAGGACTCGATAGCTCACTCTACCAGTGGCTACGCTGAAGAATGGAACGAGGCTAGCCTGGCCTTCATGGACAAACTGGGCTTTACCAAGGTCGGCATCGAGAGACGGGCTGGCATCAGGAATGGCAAGTTCTATGATGGGATCTTTCTAGATATGCTCAAAGCTGAATATTTAGCCAGATATTCAGGGGGTGATGAGTAATGGATACAATGACCGGAAAGCTGATAAGGCTCAGACCTCACAAAGAAGAGGATTATGAGTTCTTCGCCGCTCTGAAGAACGACCTACGCACCCAGGCATGGAATCAGAGGCTTCCTCCTCGCGCGACCGTGAAGACAGTTGCTAAATGGGTTGAAAAGGAATATGAGAAGCCCGATTGCGGGACCTGGTCCATAGAGACACTGGAAGGGGAGCTAGTAGGTCATATCGGATACGGTGAGGGGCCATTACGTTTCGCTGCCAGCATCGGCGTGATAACCGGGGTGGACTTCTGGGGCAAAGGATATGCTATGGAAGCTCATGAACTGCTTCTCGAATTCCTGTTCGAAGAAAGGGGTATCCAGGTAATTAGATTATGGACCCAGGCGGGTGGTGAAAGAGGAGTGGCCGCCGCTCAGAAAATTGGCTTCAAGATCAGTGCGCGCTTCAGGGAAGGAAGCATCATTGGTGGAAAGCTGGTAGATGGTATTTACATGGATATGCTTCGCGAGGAATATTATGAGTCCCGAGGAAAGGTTGACCATATCCCGCCAATTGTCCCTTGATATCACTGGCTAGTCATAATACTCGAACGGCACCATGTTCCCAATGTTCAGAAGTAGATCTGGGTCGAACACCTTCTTGACCTCTGCAATTTCCTTTAGGCCAGTCTTTCCGTACATCAACTCCAAGTAGGGAGTTTCAACCCCATCCACAATCACCGTCTTCTTCCCCACCCCATGCTCGGCCGAGATCGTTCCCCCCAGTTCAATGGCCTTCCTTGCTAGCTTGAGATAGAGAGAGCTGGCAGTCACCCGCTCCTCAGGTGTCTGGGCTATGAAATTGAAATGAACATGATGGTCCCCGATATGCCCCAGCATGGTGTAATGCACTCCTTCCCTGGGATGCTGGGTTTTGAACTCCTCTCCGATTGCCTGATAGTGAGCCATCATTTCCCTGAAGGCCTTGGGAGGCACTGCGAAATCAGTTCCCATCTTGTAGGAGTCATGCTGTTTGAGATAGGCATTGAGCTTGTCTGGCAGGGCGTGGCGGAACTCCTTCAATTCCAGATTGTCCAGCCTATTGCCCGCATACCAGTCCCTGAGCGAGCCATGCTTCTTGAGCAGGGTGGCCAGTATCTCCGGGAGTTCCGGGTCCTGGGATGATAGTTCAAGGAATATGGCGGACAGGGCATTGTCCTCGATGGCTGGAAATTCTTCCCGAATGAAATCCAGAGCCGTATCATTGAAGAACTCCAGGGATAGAATACCCCTATCCTTCAGTGGCCTTAGGTCATCCACAAGCCCCATACCGGCCTCCACATCATCGAAGAAAGCGATGTCCGCGATCATCTGGCCAGGCACTTCCTCCACCATCAGCTCGATCTCCGTGAATATTCCAAATAAACCCTCGCTCCCTATCAGGAGGTCGATGAGGTCCATGCCCGGCTGACAGAACAGGCCAGCCGCATTCTTCACACCCGGCATTTGATAGGTCGGTATCCGGACCTTGTGTGACTGGCCGGACTGGGTCATGAAATTTATGATCCCATTCTCATCGGCAAGGCATTCTCCCCTTTTCGCATGAATGATATCACCACTAGCCAGTATCATTCTCAGGCCCTTTATCCGGTCTCTGGTCGAGCCGTAGAAGAAACCTCTTGCGCCCGAGGCATTGGTAGCCACATTCCCCCCTATCTGGGCAGTTCTCTCGGTGGGGTCTGTGGGGTGGAACAGGTCATAGGGAAGACCATTGTCAATATCTATGAGTGTGAGGCCAGACGGCACGAGCAGTCGCCCATCCTCCCTGTTCAGGAGCAGATTGGCCTTGCCCGCCATGGCCTGGAATTCCAGTGTCTCGAAGTTCTCGCGAGAGGGAAGTTGAAGCATCCTTTCCATTGAGATTATTATTCCTCCGTGAATGGGAACCCTGGAACCCGTGATACCAGTGCCTGCGCCGGATATGGTGACCCTGGTGTTTGAGGAGCTGGCTTCCTTCAGGATCCCAATGACATCATCCTCATTCTCTGGGAAATAAACTGCCTGTACATTCTCCGGGGAGGCATGATGTATATTGCTCTCATCCGTGAGATAGTCCTGCGTGTCCTGAGCATTTGTTCGAATTTCCATCACAGCCCCATAAGTCAAAATTCCCTAAATATTTTTTTATCCCCTGAGCGCATACGTATTGGTGATGAGCCTTTGCATATTGTGTGGAGAACCCGTGGAAGAGGGAGCCTTAACATGTTCCAGATGTGGGTATGAATTTCCAGCCGAGATCACATCGGATACCAGGA
>JAGLQE010000213.1 GCA_023137005.1 Thermoplasmata archaeon | reverse complement strand
GATAAAATAAATGCGTAGGTTCTATAGGTACGGTCGCATTTACAAAAAGGTTTTTGGGAGAGTGATGTATTCCCTTGTCAATGCCCTCCCTAATAGAACTATTCCAACCCATATGCGCCGAGGTGCAGACCGAGGTCCAGAACACTCTCAAAGGCCTCTTGGGTGGTATGATCCGTGGATACCTGCCGCAGAAATGGATATTCGCCACTTCTCAGGATGTTGTTACATTCTGTGTTGACAAGGATGGCAGGGCCAGTATCCTGGATGATATAGTCCAGGACCCGGATGTGATGATAAAGATCACTCACGATTACTTGGTGCATATACTGGAAACACGGAGCGCGCCAGAGACCGAGCCGGATTATCTGAATATCACCTTTCAAACTGAAAAAGGGCGGACTGCATTCGGGTATTTGAGGAAGAGGTTCGGACTATGATAATTGTCTTATTATTCTGTTAATTCTCATTATTGAGGGCCAGTTCCAAAAACTTAATATACCAAAATCGCAATTTTGTACCAATGGCTTTTATGGAGAAAATAAGATTGAACGCAGAATTGAAGCTGATACTAGGCTTCCTTGCTTTCTATCTGATATCCGGCACCATTACCGGTATTGTGTCTCTCCTCATCAGTGTGTTCAAGGTGGATGTGGATATCGCCATCCTCATCATCCCATTATTGACGATCTCCGTATCCCTGGTTATCTGTGTGATCGTGGGGATGTACCTGATAAAATGGATCGCCCAGCCCATCACATATCTGAACTCTGCAATGGAAAGCATGCTGGAGGGTGATATGGATGTGGATCCAGTGGTTGATACCGGGGATGAGATCGAATCCTTTTCCCTTTCCCTTTCTCGGATGAAATCCAGCTTGATGATAGCCGCCCAGCTTCTTGGCCCCCAGTCCTATGAAAAATACCAATCCCCTAAGGGGATAAAAGGGTTCTCGGTGGGTGAGAAGATAGTCTTCGCCCTTTTGCTATTTCTGATACTTCATCCAATAATTTCCTACATTCCAGTTGCATTATCCCTGGATGCCCTTCTGGGGGGGTCCATCGCGTCCCTGCTTTTCTCTATCATCATGGCCCTTTTCTTGGCCACATACCTTCACAATTCCATCATGGAACCTTTCATAGCCCTCACCGAGGCTGCGGACAAGATCAGTCGGGGTGATTTCAGAACGAAGATCGATACAGAAAGCACGGGGGACATAGGCCGCTTGGAATACAATTTCAAGATGATATCCGAAAGGGTGGAGAAGGCCGTTAAGGAGATGGAAAATGGGTGACATAGACATCCCTGCAATGGAGATCATAATCATTGAGCATACTGGCCCCATGGGCAAATTCGTGATAAAGAAGGCCATCGCGGACATTGGGTTAGATCCAAATAATTACGGTAGGGAATCTGCTATCAAGCTCATATCCCTGGTTCTTGAGAGGGCTATCTTTGACAAGACCAAGTGGGAGTCTGTGAAGAAGCAGATATTGACTGCCTGGGATATGT
>JAGLQE010000212.1 GCA_023137005.1 Thermoplasmata archaeon | reverse complement strand
TGAGTGGTACAGACCACATATACAGATACACAAGAGATACAGCGTCCTGGGCCAGTGAATTTGATCTGGCTGGCGGCAATGTCTTCAGGGATATAGAGTACAGTGAGGCTGAGGGCAATTTCTACATTGTTGGAGATGGTGCTGGTCAGCCAATGGCCTGGAGTTATGCTGGTGGTCCACTCAATAATCTTGGTGCTCCAGCTGTTGCCGGAGCAACCTTCTTTGGCTTGACCATTGATGGAACTGGAGCTTCAACATTCCTAGCTGTGGGTTATGCTGGTGGTGCACCTTACGCAGCTTGGTTCCAAGAGGGCGGAGGTTGGACACCAGTAGCAACTGGGTGGGCCGGCGATCATGCTTTATATGATGTTGTTTGGAATACGAACCCAACAGTCCCATTCTATTATGCTGTTGGCGAAGATGCTGGAACTGGCGATGGAATTATGTATTCCTTTGACACCCCTGGTGACACTTCTGCAACTCAATATGATGTTACAGGCACGGGAGCTTTGCGTGCGATCGACTGGAGACCCCTCACGGCTTTTGGCCTAATGGGCGGAGATAATACTGGCGGGGGTAATGTCTTTATCTTCTCTCACGGCGGAGGCCCTGAAATGTTATTGGACACTACTGATATCATCGAAGATATTAGCTTTCATCCAGATGATTCACTGGCAATGCTTGTAGGTTATAATGGGATCAATCAAGGTGTAATATATCACTTTACTCCAGATAATAACGACGCAATAACCAAAATGAGCACTGACGGCGATTATGGAAAACTGTACGGTGTCGATGTAAAAGCCTGGACAAGCCCAAGTTCTGGCCTGATAGTCGGAGCCAGTGGTGCTATTGGTTCATTCCTCTCAGCATCTGATACCGGAACCACGATAACCGTGAACGCGGCCTTCCCCCACAGCTTCGACATAGATATGTGGAAGATGAGCGATGGGATCGGAGGTTCATCCAAGCTCAATACCCAGGTTGATGTGGAAGAGATCTACACCTTCATGGCAGAGGTCAATTACACAATAAGTGGAGTTGACCAGTTCTATGCTGATGCCGAGGATGATGTCAGGGTAGAATTATTAGCATTTTACGATGAGCTAGCTACACCAGGTGTATTCCCGGCAGCTGATGATCAACACAGGACAAGGGCCTTCGGAGCCGTTTGGTTAGAAGGAGCTGCTCCTGGTGGAGATAGCGCAGGAATGATGTACCCTGTCGGAAGCCCGGGAACCGACGAGTTCCTATTGGACAGCTTTTGGCTGGATGCATCAGCACCTGGAGACCGCTACTATATCTACATGAATGTGACCTTCGGGCCACAGACATGGGCGGCCAGTGGTCCCTTCGGTGGAGCTTCAACATTCCTCTGGGACAATGTCCAGTCTCACAATGATGCCAATACCTGGGACTTCGAGATGAGGATATATGATAATAATTTCGTGGGAGCTACAAACTCCACATTTGAGGAATTTGGCATATTCCAGTACACGAACATCACAGTGGCTGGAAACCCGAGTGGAAATGCACCGCCAGGTTCTGTAGGTGTTCAGCTTGGACCGAATAGCCAGATAACTTGCATGGCAAACAGGGATTACTACGTCAATGTCTCTGTGCCAGACCTGGCAAGGGTCGGTGGAGGATCACCAATTTTGGCAACCAATTTGGCAGTGAACACGACCAGTGCTTTTGCAACTGATGTGAATTCTGAGATATTGGGCGCGGGCGTGTACTTCCCGGGAGCGAATATGACTCTAAGTGTGTGGGGAAACACGAGCCAGGGCCCTGCTGATTGGATGGTTGCAGCCCCGTTGAACAGCACGACGGCCCACGGGCCACAGGGTGAGGATTTCCAAACCCTGGGACCAACGGAGATCGAGTGGTGGATAGACGTACCAGGAGGAACAGCTGAAGGAGTGTATCAGGCTACGATCACCTTCAAAATCGGATACTATTAGAGGCAATGAATGAGATATGAAACAGCAAAACTGAAAAAGATACTGGCCTTATTCGTTATGGCCGCATTACTCAGCACCAGCTTTGCTATTATCTCACCAATTGCGATAGCCGAGGATATGCCTTCGGAACCTCTTGTGGACCTGGTCTCATCCCCAGCCATCACCTTCCGGGATATTACCTGGCATGACAATGGAGAATATGCGATAGCCGTCGGAGACAATGGAAACATCTACAAATACGAGCATGACGCAAATACCTGGACCCAGATAGAGATCGCAAATGGAAATGGTGCCGGAGAAGACCTATCAAAATATGCTAATGTGACCGGCACATCTGCCGATGATCTCCTGGGCTTCAATATTTCCTATGCTGGGGATGTCAACAACGATGGTAATAGTGATACCATCGTTGGAGCTCCAGGTGCGGATGAAGCATACGTGTTCTTTGGAGGAACTGGATTAATTGGCAGCCTGACAAGAGCAAATGCAAATGTGATACTCACAGGCAGTGCCAGCTCAGGGTTCGGATGGGATGTGGCCAGTGCCGGAAATATTGATGGTGACGCATATGATGATGTGATCATTGGAGCACCAGATGATGATATGGTCTTCATATTCTATGGTTCATCAATATCCGGAGGCGGGACATTTGGATTCGGAGTTGCAGATATCACAATAACCGGGGAAAATTCAGGTGATGAATTCGGAGCCAGTGTTAACACAGCTGGCAACTATGACAATGCAGGAAATGATGACATCATTGTTGGCGCACCCGGTTCAAGCTCAGACAAGGGCTCGGCCTATGTGTTCTACGGAGATGGTTCCATACCCTCAAGCGCTGTAGATGCCGATGTGTTGCTGGCTGGTTCCCAGGTATTCGACAAATTCGGATTTTCCGTGTCCACGGCAGGCAACACAGATGGAATTGGCGGGGATGAGATATTGGTCGGCGAACCAGGAAAAGGCCAGGCACGTCTATTCTACACACCCGAAAATAATACTGTGATATCTGATATTCCGATTTTCGGCAATGTCAACAATGACTATACAACCACGGAACTCAGCGATGATTCATACGAGTCCATACAGGAAATAGCAACCTCAGATCTCTATGATATTGGAACCCAGGGAACTGTAACAGTCGACCCATTAAGAATAGACTGTCCCGGATTCAAGGAGCAAAATCTGTATTTGGAAAGCGAACTGGAGGCTGGATTGTTCACTGATATCCGTGTGATGACCGGAAATGCCAATACTGGCACATTAGGCACAGCGTATTTCAAGATATGGCTGTGTGATGTAGGTGGTATATCCATATTGGGCGGCGACATGACGGATACAGGCAACTATAACGGCCAAATTGCCACCCGGGTTCTAGTGTTCGATTCCAGCTCTGTGACCCTGACCGGACAGATGAATGATTGGGGCTTGCATTTCGATATTGGCTCTGATGTCGGATATTCTGATTTCACCTATGATGGTACTGGCAGTGTGCTTATGGACCTGGAATGGTCTGGTTTTGATTCAGGGGACCGTGTAGTGACCTGGCGTTCGGACATGCATCCAAGCAGATGTGCCTATGATATTGATAATGATGGCGGAGGAGTTGCCGACTTCACAGCACATGTATGGTACACCAGGTTCTCCATAAACACAGCCTTCACCACAAGTGCACTTGAGCACAAATGGGCAGTGGAGATACCACACAAGTCTGCCTGCACTTTGTTCATGGAATCCAATCATACGGCAAATGCTGAAGGAGATGATTTCACCATCTATTATTCAATAAACGGATACGGCCGAGTGGGTGACACTAGCTGGACCGAGATGTTCACCGTGACCAAGACCTCGGATGACGATACCTACCAGACATACACAGATAGCGTTCTGGGCATCTTCCAGGGCTTCCTGTATATCGGGGTAATTGACAATGACAGGACCAGTACCAATCTTGTCTTAGATTCCATATTCATAGACCAGATGTTCATCCAAGCAGTTCCCTTTGCCGAACTGAAGACCAGTACTAGCCAGCTGGCCTTTGAAGATGATCATTCTTATTCAGATATCCCGGTTACTGGTACTGTTGTACCTCCTACCAATGGATACCAGAATACACTGGCGAGTGATGATTCTTATGAGGAAATTACCGAGATCCAGACTGGTGGTGATGCCAGAATTACTACTTACACTTATGATGGAATAACAACGGCTAGTGGTCCTCATTATGCCTGGTTCTGTGATATAGATGAAGAATCATCTGCAGAGTTTACATCACCAAACTCTGAGCCAGAATTCACAGACCAGCAATATGCTGATGTATTATTCTCCGATGACACTTGGGCAGTCTCAGAAGATACTGGCATGCAGGATGAGATGTTTGTAAAATGCAGCATGTATATTGAGGAGGATGTAGCCAGCATTGATCAAATTGATTTCACATTCGAGGGCAATTGCCCTGTTACATGTGATTATCAGATTTATGTCCTAAATACTACTAGTACCCTGTGGGAAACTGTAGGTGTGGGTCATACAGTCACAGCAGATGTGGATCTCTCTTTTACCGAGAGTTTATCCTTGGATTTTGCTAATTATATTCAAGCCAATACAATCCTTTGGGGTTGTTTCCGGCCTGCCACAAACTGCTGGATAAATGTTGATCACCTGGAGGCTCAGGTGCATTGGACTGCACCTTTCACAAGTGAACTGGAGCACAAGTGGTCAATGTTTATACCCCAGGGCGTGAGTTCAGATCTCTATCTGGAGGCATATCACAACCCGAATGCGGAAGGGGATGACTTTGATGTGTATTACTCCCGGACCAATATTGGATCTGTTGGAGGTACAGGCTGGACACACATGATGACCATTTCCAAAACTGCGGATGATGATCTTTATCAACAATATTCTGACACCACACTGGATACTTTCAGTGGTATCCTTTACATTGGAATTATAGATTCTGACAGAACAGCGAACAACCTTGCCTTTGATACCGTATACATAGACCACGTGTACATGAGGGTTCAGGCCTATGCCCGAACCGGGCTGGGATGGGCCGTGTCCAGTGCGGGAAACCTGGATGATGATGGAGGCTCTCTGGCCGATGTTCTGGTGGGGGCTCCCTTGATAGACAATGGAAAGGGCAATGTATGGCTCAATGGTGACTTTGAAGCAATTTCCTCCATAATTGATACCAGCCAGGGTGATTTCACGGCTCCAGGTAGCAGCCTTGATGCTGTAAATCCAAGTAATAATGTATTTGCCACAGTTGATGGAGACCTGAATCTGACCACGACATTGGTCATGAGTGATGATTTCGAGAATGATATAGTGGGTTCTGACCCAGATGATCCACCCTGGGATGTCCCATTAGAGGGTACGAACACCAATGTGGAGATAAGCAATGCCGATAGCTATGGTGGATCCAATTCCATGATGCTTGACGATGACAGCAGCGATGATGATGTGGGCTGTATCATTCAATCTGATCCATTCGCTCCGACGACATCCGGCGCCTTAGAGTTCATGATAAGAGCAGGCAATCAGGGTGCCACCACAGACCAATTTGCTATCATGCTCTACAGCAGCAGTAACTTTAGAGTGGCAGTTGGTTTATATGCCGGAAGCATCTGCTTCCAGAACGGTCCTACTGTTTACAGGCAGAGTACCTATGTCCCTGACCAATGGTATCATTTCAAAATTGTGTTCGATTGTGTATCAGATAAATATGACTTTTATGTGGATGGCGAACTTGTCTGCAACGATATTGCATTTTCATTAGCATCAGACAGTATAGATAGCATTGTATTTACTTCCAATATGTGGAGCTTCGGGGATTTTGATGACAGCATGCTACTCACCTATGTGGATGACATATCGGTCTATTCTTTTGACACTCCCGGTTACTACGACTC
>JAGLQE010000211.1 GCA_023137005.1 Thermoplasmata archaeon | reverse complement strand
ATTTTCTTCAGGCGGGGCATGTTCGCTGATGAAATGCTCTGCCAAAATATGCTTTGCTAATACATTATTTTGCCAGTACCTTATATCTCTCCCAATGTACATTAATGTACATACAGTTAAATAGCATCATCTACAATAGTAGGAACAATGGCAAAACCCAGAAAGAAGGAATACCAGACAGGGGACCAACTCCACTTCATAATCACCGAGGATTTCGTTGAAACAGCCAATGCCTTCTTCGATCATTGCGATGAAGAGATGCTCAATGCCTCCAGCGTGATAAGAAAGGCGATGACACAGTGGCTGGATAGAGCCAAAGGCAAGGAAGGGAGCGGGCCGAGCATGTGGGAAGACATTAGAGATGACACCGTACACGAATCATCTCAAATACAGGCCCATCCGGGTTGGATAGAACAGGAAAATGGCAGAGCCCCCATGAGGGAACAAAGAGTGATCGAACAAATGTTCCTCATATACAAGGATGGAGCATTGCTCGCCCATGCCACCAGCCATGTGACCCCGAATCTGGATATGGACATATTCTCCAGCATGCTGACCCTCATTCAAGGATTCGTGACAGAGAGCTTCAAGGACATGAAGGACACCAGCATCAGTATGATAGAGTTCGGAGATAAGAATATCCTCATCGAGCCAGCGCGGAACCTTGAAGTGATCCTCGCCATCGTTTATTCAGGAGAGGAGTACAGAGAGGATGTGGAAAACATTGCCAAGGCCATACATTATGAATTAGAGTTCACCTTTGGCAAAAAATTGAAGGACTTCGATGGCAACCTGGACAAAGTAAGGGGCATCAGAGAGGTCATGGTGAACCATATATGAGTTCCTTGAGTTCTGATGTATGTACGAGTTCAAGGAGTTCCTTGAGTTAACTCACATAACCCACTAACTCATTAAAGTAAACTACCAGGCCCTAAAGGACCTGGCATTCACGTTTGCTGGCCTGGAAATTTACGTTTCTGGGAGCCATAAGCCTGACTCGCAGAGGAAAGACCTCTGCGGTGAGAGGCCAGTACATTGTCGGCTTACGGCGGATTACCTGAGAGTGACGGGTCGATTTGTAATTGCACAATGACTCTGCATTTATACGCGATTACAAGAACTAACATGAATCCAAACATTTCACAGGCTGAATGTTTGTTCCAATCCCCGTCCTAAAGACTGGGGGATGCTCGACCTATTGCACTCAATAAGGGTCGCCACCTTCAATCAAAATTCTTCTTGATAGACAGTCTGGCCAATTCAGCAAAGGCATCCTCGATGCCCACTCCTGTCAAGGCAGATGTCATGTAGAAACTTGCATCGTACTTGGCCGCTATCTCGGCCACCAGCTCCTCACCATATTCGGCCTCATCCGCCAGATCATTCTTATTAGCCAGGATTATGAGTGGAATATCACCGGAGATACTTGTCAGAGCCTCTATCCAATAGCCGATATTCTCGGCCGTGGACTTGCGCGTGAGATCACATACGATCATAGCGCCTGCAACATGCTCGAAAGCAACGGATTCGATGATACGGAAATGTTTCTGCCCCATAACATCCCAGATCATGAGATTGACATCATGTTCCTCGCCCTTTATCTCGGCCTTGCACTCCTTCTTCATGACCTTGGCCCCCATGGTCATTATGTACGAATCATCGAACTTGTCAATAACGAACTTCCTGACCAGACAGGTCTTACCAACCTCGGGATCCCCCACAAGGCAGACTTTTCTAACGAATTTGATCATATCACCCTGTAGTTGTAATAGGTGATGAAATATTTAATGAATATGTTGTAAATGATCGAGCCTAGTCCTAATGCTTCAGCTCAAGGGATCATACACGATATTACGCTTATGGCTCATTACCCTTCAGGGCCTCAGGATAGATATCCCAAGAGGGACGTATTCCGAGTTCCGGATCAGGAGCGTGACCTTTTTCGCATTCTCCACATCATTGGAATTCTCATACCATTCCAGGGCCGAGTTCAGTAATGGTGTGGCCTTCTCGGATTGACCCATGAGATGATACAATGTGCCCAAGCCTTCCTGCACCCGGGCCAGGCACTCCGGGGAATCCACCTTGGACATATTTTCCATGCTAGCCTTGAAATGTGATTCACTATTCTCCCAGTCCCTCTGCTTTTGATAGAATTCCCCATACATATAATGGAGCTTTGACTGGGCCTCGCAATCATTGAACTTGGAAAGGATATTGGATGCCCTGGACAGATAATTTCCGGCCTGTTCAAACCGCCCCTCCTTGATAAGAAGGCTAGCCAGATTGAGTAGGGTCCAACCCTCGGCAAGCAGGGTGCCTGAACCATTAGAAAGGGTCAGAACCTGTTCATAGCCATCCACCGCCATCTCATACTCCTCCTTCTGCTCGAATATACTGGCCATTTTATTATAGAGGATGCCAACCTCGGTGTAGTTCTCAAGTTCCATATTATGCTCTATGGCCGACTTGGTCCAGGTAATGGCCTCATCGAGATCATTGATATTCACAAATACATCTGCCAGCCCAGAATGTATGATGGCCTTGACCTTCACCTTCTTGTTCTTCTCAAGCCTGGTATTAGCACTCATCCTATCTATTGACCTTATGGCCTTACCATAATACTCTTGTGCCAGCTGTGCATCATCATCCATACAGGCCACCCACCCCAATCCACAATATGATATCGAAATATCATAATAATACCGATGTTTTTCCCCGATCTTCAGAACACCATAGTACTCCTTAATGGCCATCTCATTGCCATCATCATGATAGCACAGGGCTCGGGCTAGCTTCCTCTTTATGCGCATCTTGATCTTTTTATTGGTCCTGCATTTATTATCCTGAAAAATATCATAGGCATCGCGGTAAGCCATTTCTGCTCCTGAATAATTATTGAGAATGAAGCGTTTATCACCCACTATCACAAGAGCATTGATCCGGTCCAGAGGCTGAGATCGTGGATCATCCAGCACCAATAGAGCCTTACGATATTCAAGGATATTCCTGTATAGGAGTTTGGCCTTCCTTTCGCCAATGAAACCACTTATTGCCATCTTGATATTCAGTGCCAGTTCTTTCAAATTATCCAGGTCAATGCTATTAATATCGAGATCGATATCCATGGATTCACATTGTTTTTGCAGCACGAATTTGCCGCAGAAGCCAATTTCCATTTCCAACATTGTGGCCAATTCATCTTTGAGAAATTCTTCTACCATTATTACTACTCTCCCCTTATATTACAGAGTTAATTCATTGATATATAAGAGTTATTATCGGGTTTATTATTATGTAAGATTCAATAACAGTTATTAGGCATAAAAACAAGAATAATCATTTATGTAACATAGTTAATGAGACTTGGCCAAAAAGGTCATTTGAAT
>JAGLQE010000210.1 GCA_023137005.1 Thermoplasmata archaeon | reverse complement strand
AGGGCGGTGTAGGTGATATTGAAGGTCATATTGCCGTCCCAGGCACCAACTGTTCCGGGAAGGTCTGTAGTGAAGCCAGTTATCGAGGTGTTCATGGGCTCACTGAAGATCACGGTGTAGGTCCCGGCCGCAACTGGTATTCCGGTTGCGCTATCTGTCGGAATTGTGTAGTTGATGTAGGGGTCGCTCCCAAAGGTGGTGAAGTCCTTGTACATGTCCCCGCCCAATGCATTGGTCCACACATCTTCGTGGCCCTGACCCGAGAAGTCCACATAGTAGGTGGTCGATTCGGCAAGGGCGGTGTAGGTGATATTGAAGGTCATATTACCGTCCCAAGCACCAACTGCTCCCGGTAGGTCTGTAGTGAAGCCAGGTATAGCATTGTTCATTGGCTCGCTGAACTCCACCATGTAGGTTCCTGCCGTTATCGCAATGCCCGTCGCTCCATCCGCTGGCACCGTGTTCGATATGATCGGAGGAGTGAAATCCCCGGTCGTGAAGGTGAAGTTCATGCTCCCTGTCAGAGCATTGCCAGATAAGTCCTCATGACCATGGCCGGCCAGGTCAACGAAGTAAGTCGTCTGGTCAGTCAGGGCGGTGTAATCTATCTGCATCGTGTCCGCATCAGGCCATGAAACACCAATTCCAGGAAGGTTGGTTGTTACTCCAATGAGGGTCTGGTTCATCGACTCATTGAAATCAATGATGTAGGCTCCTGCTGTTACGGCGAATCCAATTGCTCCGTCCACCGGGGTCGTGCTGATGACCACTGGTGAGGTTGAATCGGTCGTGGTGAAGGTGAAGTTCATTGGGGCGGCCAGAGGATTGGTTGCCACATCCTGGTGGCCTTGGCCAGTTAGGTCAACGTAATAGGTGATGGACTCGGCCAGAGCTCCGTAGGTGATATTGAACCACATATTGGTTCCATCCCAGGCTTCTGCAGGGGTCGGAAGGTTGGTGGCATAGCCAGTGACAGCATTGTCCATGATCTCACTGAACTCCATGGCATATGTTCCGGCAATGGTGGCCACACCTATGGCTCCGTCAATTGGGATCGTGCTGGTCACGGTCGGGGGTGTGAAGTCACCAGTGGTGAAGGTGAAGTTCGTCTGGCCCCCCAATGAATTGTTGGCAGGGTCCCGATATCCTTCTCCTGTGAGGTCCACATAGTAGCTTGTCATCTCTGCAAGGGCAGTATAGGTTATGTTGAACCGCTCTCCAGTAGCGTTCCAAGTACCAATGACAGCTCCTGGGAGATTGGTCTGAAAGCCAGTAATAGTGGTGTTCATTGGCTCATCGAAATTTATCATATATGTTCCTGCAGTTGTGGGCACATTGGTTGACCCATGGTTTGGAACTACAAAGGTGAATGCTGGACTGGCCGCATCAATGATATACGGTCCGAATTCTGAATGTCCAAGGCCGGATACAGGAACACCTTCTGTGTCCGTGCCATTGCCCGCGCTGGTATTGAAATAGTAAGTACCGTCGAGCAGGAAAAGGCCATTGTACAGACCGTCAGGGGTGGTGTCATTATCATAGAAGGTCCAGGAAGCACCAGCGTCATCCGAGTAGTAGAAATTGACGTACTCGGGTGTCCCATTAACGATATTGTAGGTGAACTCAGGTGTATTGTCCTTGCTCGGTGAGGGAACTGTTATTCCAGTTATATTGGTGATCGGGGCAGCCCCGGATGAGGTTGTGACGTTTATCCAGATGTAGTCGAAAGACAGGTCATCATTGGGCGGGGCGTCATTGTTGGTGTACTCGATGTCCAGGGTGGCTATCTGAGCCAGGGTCAAACCCGGGATCGCGCCCAACAAATCAAAAGTTTGGTCACCACTCCAAGCATCAGCAGTGTCAACAGGTTGGATCGTGGTGTCCGTAAGGGCTTGTGCATCCAGCGCATACCTGATAAAATTGGTGGGACCAAATCCGCCTTCGGTGCCGTATTGGAGATGGAGAACGGCTGCAGTGACCGTTCCTGACAAACCGCTTGTATCGAATCCGTCAATGAAGCACACGCTACCTCCGGACAAAACAGTATAAACACCATCTGATGTTGTGACAGAACTCGGAGGTGCAATGGCAGCGTCATCGGCCACAATATCTGCTAATATATCCCCCGTGGTGTCGGCACCCCCAATAGCATTACAGGGAGCTATACCTGAAGCCATTATCTCAGAGCCCGCACCAGCATCGGCCGAGGCATCCTGGCTGATCAATAAAGTACTGCTCAATGTACCAATTAAAAAGACAAATGCCACTGCTACCTGTACGATCGCTTTACATGTCCACTTGAAATCCTTATTTCTTTCCATGATTTCCCCTCAGATTACACTCAGATGTATTATCCTTATGATATTAGTTAATATAAAGGCTTTTTATTTAATACTTAGTGTTTGTTATTAATGTTGCTTATATCAAATAACTATATATACAACCCATTAATTTATCCACCTTTACCTATAAAAGTTATAATGAGATCCACAGGGGAGTTAGTATGCGAGAATGAAATGATTGCATACAGACCTTCGAACAAAGTTCGAAGCTTCATATGTGCGAACAAAGTTCTCACATACGAAACCTCGAACGAAATGAGAGATTCAAGATGGAGAGGTTAGATATGTTGACGAAAGAGCAGGCCAATGAGATATTGAAGAAGGAGAATGTCAAGTGGGTGGAGGTCCAGTTCTCGGATGTATTCGGTAAGAACAGATGTGTGTTCCTGCCAGTTCGGAAATTCGTAGATGGCCATGCCTGGGAGAGAGGAGTTAATTTCGATGGTTCTTCCATTGGATTCCTGGCCACGGACGACAGCGACATGAACGCATATCCTGACCCAAGCACCCTGATGGTACTGCCTTTCGAGAAGAACCCTGGCGAAAAGACAGCCATCGTCATCTGTGACATACGGGATGTGAGCACGAAAGAGAACTTCTCGGGAGATCCCAGGAGCATATCCAAGAACGCTGAGAAGGCATTGAAGGACCAGGGATTCGATGGTGCCAATATCCTTTCAGAGATGGAATTCTTCATATTCAAATCCATGGAGGCAGCCCAGATCGAGAATGATGTCTGGGGTATGGACTCCAATATAGGTGGTGGAAGCCTCAAGGTCATACCAACTCACATCAAGCCACTGGTTGACCATGATTATATCATCAAACCCAAGCAGGGTTATTTCCTGGCACCCCCGGAAGACCGAGTTGCGGGCTACAGACACCAGCTCTCTAACCTCATGGAAGAGTTCGGCTTCCCGGTCAAGTACCATCACCACGAGAATGGTAATGGCCAGCACGAGATAGAGTTCGAGTTCATCGAGGGTGTTACAAAGCCTTCGGATGCTGTTGTGATCTTCAAGCAGATGGCCAGGCTTTTGTCCATTGATCGGGGATTCGTTCCCACCTTTATGCCTAAACCGCTCTTCGCGGATCTGGGCAGTGGCCAGCACGCCCACCAGTACCTGATCAAAGACGGGAAGAATGCATTTTTCGATGCCGATGATCCGGACCACCTCTCACAGATAGGAAGGTACTATATCGGCGGAATACTGGAATATGCCAGCGACATGGCGGCCATCACTAACCCGATCACCAATTCTTACAAGCGCCTTATACCCGAGTTCGAAGCGCCAGTGTTCAAAT
>JAGLQE010000021.1 GCA_023137005.1 Thermoplasmata archaeon | reverse complement strand
ACGAAGATATCGGCCTTTATCAGCTGGCCACTTCTTCCGTCGTACATCACTTCCCTGCTATTGTGCTTGAAGCCCGCATTGACAAGCTCCTGCCTCAGCACTTCCTCCTTTTCACCACTGAAAGAGGTTCCATCGATGAACCTACCCTTCATTGATCCCATCTTTCCACCCACCATCTCCAGAACATGAGCGATGGTCATACGGGATGGAATACCGTGGGGATTGATTATAAGGTCAGGGGTCTGGCCGCTCTCCGTGAATGGCATGTCCTCGATCTCCAACATGTGACCGATAACTCCCTTCTGACCGTGCCTGGAAGCGAATTTGTCTCCCAATTCTGGCATACGAGGATCGCGGACCTTGACCTTGACCAGCCTGCTGCCGTTCTCGGTCTCCGTTAGCATAACACTGTCCACCCATCCCTTTTCTCCGGGACGGACAGTTACAGATGTTTCCCTTCTCTTCTGGGGTGTGAGGAAGTCCGTGTCCTCTTCGAGGAATCGAGGTGGTGAGGTCTTACCGATCAGCACATCTCCTCCCTTGATATTCGTCTCCGGGCTGATGAGCCCATCCTCGCCAAGGGAATTGTATGATAGATCAGCTCGGGCCCCTCGAACATCTGGACCAGGTATCTCGAAGTGATCCTCCTGACCACCAGGATAGCGTCTTTCCTCTGCCTTGTATGTCCTGAAGAAGGTGGAATGTCCCAATCCTCTCTGAATGGATGAACGGCTCATGACCAGTGCATCCTCCATATTGTATCCGTGGTGGGTTGCAACTGCTACCACGAAGTTCTGGCCGCCTGGCCTCTTTGTGAAATTAACAAAGTTCATTACCTCGGTCTGGACCATCGGTCTCTGTGGGTAATGGAGCAAATGAGCTCTTGTATCTGGCCTTATCCTGTAATTGGAACAGCTTAGGCCCAGTGACTGCTTGGCCATTGCTGAACCCATCGTGATCCTTGGTGATGAATTGTGCTCTGGATATGGGACCAGACCTGCACAGACACCGAGTATCAGCATCGGGTCGATCTCCATGTGGGTATGATCATTATTGAGGAGTTTGTCTACCTTCATTGTCTTCCCGCACTGGTTACACTTCAGCTTGACCACGTCATCTGGAACACCTATGTTCTCCCAGCTTGTGTCAGTGCTTGAAAGGAGTGCCTCGCAGTGATCGCACTTGCTTGGGGATTCGAAAGCTTTTACGGCAATGTACGCGTCCTCTTCTTCTTCCGCATCCAGCCACTCGATTATACCCTCACGGACTATGTCCCTGATCTTCAATTTGCCAGAGTTGAGTCCGTCCATGTGCTTCTTGTTGAGCAGGAGGCGACCGTCCTTGGCAACTATCAGAGGGCGTCTCAATCTTCCCTCATCACAGTTGATTATGACATCGTTCATGTCCTCGTCAAATCTCAGATTGACCTCATTGGACACCATGCCATTTCGTCTGCGCTGCCTGATCTCCTCCACCAGGTCCTTGGGCCTGTCATGGGTTCCGATCAGATCACCGTTAACATACACCTTGGTGTTCTTGGTCTGTTGTCCCTTGACCTCCTTGGTACCGAGGTCAGATAGCAGGGTCTTGACCATTTGCTCATGAGATCTTTCAGAAACATCCACCAACAGGGCGCAGTTCTTCACCAGACCACAATTCTGACCCTCTGGGGTCTCATTGGGGCAAAGCCTGCCCCATTGTGTCGGGTGTAGATCCCTGGCCTCGAAGTGGGGCTGGGTCCTGGTAAGGGGGGATGTAACCCTCCTCAAATGACTCAATGAGCTCATATTGGACGTCCTGTCCAGTAACTGTGATACTCCGGCCCTTCCTCCTACCCAGTTTCCTGTGGAAAGAGCATGTAACAGTCTCTGTGTAAGAAGGTCTGGCCTAATTGCGGAGTTGATCTTCATGCCCTTCTTCTTGGCATAGCCTCTCTCCAACTGATATTTGAGATCCTTGACAAGGTTGGTAAAGGACACTCTGAACAGATCCTCCATCAGGTCACCAGAGAGCTTCAGCCTCTTATTGGCATAGTGATCTTTGTCATCTGGTTTTCTGATGCCCATTGACAATTCCAGAACGGTCTTGGCTATCCTGCCCAGGAAAATGGCCTTCTTCAATCGGTCATCAGAGGAATCACCCAAATGAGGAAGTAATGATTTATCAAGAATAGATTCCACCTTCTTGATACGGTATTCCTTGGCCTGACCTGTGGCGAATTTCTTCTCCAACCAAAGGATAGCGTCTTCCTGGGTGAACACACCGTCAGGAGGACATAATTTGGGATCCTGTATAGCTTCCAGGTTAGCATAGAGAATATTGGCCATGGATGGATCGGATATGACTGAATTGTAAATATCCTCATCAGCATCAAGTCCCAGGGCCTTCATCAATAGTAGCAGTGGTATCTTACCGGAGGCAGCAGCGACTGAAACATACAGTATACTGTCCCTCTTCTTCTCGACCAATGTGAGAGCGCGGTAACCTTCCTTCTGTGAGAATACCTTGGCCACTTCTGTTCTTGTGCCGTATCTCTCGCTGTACTCCACTAGAACTCGGTTGGGAGCCAGATCCTCAAGGGATATCAATACCCTTTCTGTTCCACTCACAATGAAGTAACCACCAGAGTCGCATGGATCCTCTCCCACACCACTCAGCTTCTCATCTTTGGACATCCTGGCCAATTCCTCATCGCTCTTCATATTGAACATAAGATCGATGTTGTTATCATGGATATTGCACTTCTTTGATTTGACCATGATCGGCAAGTTACCGATGTGGGCCGCCTCTGGTTCTCTTTCAATACCATTCTCTATTATAGTTATAGTTAGTTCGATAGGGGCCATGTATGTCAGGTTTCTCAGCCTGGCCTCCATTGGGGTCAATGTATTGGTAGCTCCATTGGCCTCCTTCACCCTGGGTGCTCCTATCATTATAGTGGGCTTGGAATGAGAATCGATGTTTCCATTCTTGTCTCTCTTCCTACCTATTCTGACATCCACGATATTTCCATCCGTGCGGTCAGAGTCCAGTCTTATAACGCCTCTCATATTCTCATCGTTATTGTTGACCCTGATATTGTCCACTATTTGCTGCATTCGGCTGTTCGGATTGTCAATGGTTGGTAGAAAGTCATTATATGACGCTATGTGGTGGTTGACAATACTCCTGTCCTTAAAGAAGGCTTCAACGAGATCTCTCATATTTGCACCTATCCTCTAATTACTACTCTATAAGCAATTGAAACCCCAGATACTGGGTTTATCCTGACTACCTTGATAACGCGGCCCTCTTTGATCTCACAGTCCTCGATCTCTTCGAGAACCTTCACACATGGGTCGCTTTTCCTGATCTTTGGGAGCTGGTCTATCTTGATCCCATAACCTTTGAGAACTGCCTTCTGTTCATCCACAGATAAAAGATGATGTTCTGGCACCATTTCATGTTCGAGTACATTGAATTCACTTGTCATTTAATCTCCTCCAAAACTCTAAATTGAATAGTCACTCCTCTATTTATTATCCACACTTTTCTCATATTATATTGGCGAGCCCGAAGGGATTCGAACCCTTGACCACCTGGTATCTTTCTAACCAACGTATCTTACGACGCATTAGCCAGATAAAAGCCAGATGCTCTTTCTAGGAATTATGCGGACACATGTTCGCATAAATCTACCTAGCTGAGCTACGGGCCCACATCTGATTCAAATGTTGGATAGCTGACCTCAGAAAGCCTTTTACTATATAATGATTACTACATATATTAAGTATTTACATAGTTATATGCCTTATTTTAATTATGATTTATCACCAATAGTATAGAAATCCAGTAATTTAAGAAAACATTATATAGGGCTATTTTAGAAACTGGGCTACTTATACACAATAGCATTATGACTTTGTAATTTTAAATTGATGAAGAAAGTACTTTAATCCCCATTCGCATTCGAGGTGTGAATGTATATTATCGTGGCGGGAATAGGACAGGTAGGGCTTCAGATAGTTGAAACACTCTTGGAGGAGGGCCACAGTGTGGTTGTTATCGAGAATGATCCTGATAGGATGAAAGAGGTAGATAGCCTTGACCTTCTATCCATCAGTGGCAATGCGGCCAGCCTCAAGACCCTTATCGAGGCGGGGATAAACAATGCCGACCTCTTCATTGCGGCAACAGGCTGTGATGAGATCAATATTGTCAGTTCAGTTATCGCCAAGAAAAAGGGCTGCAGGACCATGGCACGTGTCAATAGCCTGGATTATATGACCGAGAATAAGACAGCCTGCAAGCTGGAGCTTTTTGGTATCGACCTGGCCATCTGCCCGGATCAGGTGACCGCCAATCACATGGCCAAGATGCTGCTTCTACCATCCCTGGTGGAGAGTGAGGTGGTTTCCAAGGAGGGGGGCCTGATAATCAATTTCGTATTGCCCGAGAAGAGCCCGCTTACCTCCATCAATGTTGAAGGGATAACACTTCCCAAGGGATGCTTGGTATCCGCTATTTCTCGATCTGGAGCAGTGGTAAGTCCGGAGCTTGCTGGAAAATTCCGGGATGGTGATAAAATATTTGTCACGGTTGACTCCAAGGAGAAGATAGTTGATGTTGAAAAGGCCTTCAGACTGGAGATCGATATTAGCACTGTCGTGGGAAGCAAGATGGAAACTGGAATGGACAAGATCATGATACTGGGAGCCAATGATATAGGTATCAACCTGGCAAGGAACCTGGAAACATCTCGTCTGGTATTGCTTATGGACGAGGACGAGGAGAGATGCTTGGAAGCATCTAAGCATCTCCACAAGGCTCTTGTGATCCGGACATCCGGTATCGATGACGATGCACTCAAGGAAGAGGGAATAGAGGATGTAGGAGCCTTCGTTGCCACGACGGACAGTAGTGAGTTCAATATGCTGGCATGCATCCTTGCGAAAAAACTGGGTGTCAGGAAGACCATGGCCCTTGTCGAGGACCCGGACCTGATCAGTCTTTTTGAGCAGATCGGAATTACAGTAGCACTCAGTCCACGCATGATAACCGCCAACTCCATGCTCAAACACATTGCCAAGCCAGGAGAGAGACCGAATACCAAGCAGATCGCCACCCTGCCTGCCAATGATTCGCGGGTGATCGAGGTCTTTGTCACCAAGTCCCTGTGGATAGTGGGGAAGGAATTCGGGAAGATCAAACTCCCCAGCAATAGTTTCATTGGATCCGTGATAAGAGGGGGAGGAGTAATGAAGCCCACCCACTTCGATATCGTGAGGGCGGGGGATCGACTCATCATCTTTACAGGTGTGGAATCATTGAAGAAGATAGACAAGCTCTTCATGCGGTCCAGGAAGTGAGGGGATATGAGGAAAACAGGGATAATCTCCGTACTGGGATATATCATCCTTCTCTTCAGCTTTGCTTTTATAATTCCCCTATTGACGGGGATCATCTATGGAGAGGAAGGATCATTCCTCCTCAAGGCCTATGTTCTGCCCATGCTAATATCGGCCAGCCTGGGGCTGGCAATGTGGTATTATACCAGGAACTATGGAGATGATCTAAGGGAAAGAGAGGCTTTTCTTGTCGTGGGTCTTGGTTGGCTGATAGTGGCCGCCCTCGGTGCCCTCCCCTATCTTTTCGGAGGCTCCATACCGGGTTTGGTGGATGCCTACTTCGAGTCCATGTCCGGCTTTACAACGACCGGTGCGACCATCCTTGACCCTACGATGGGGGATTTTATCGACATCTATCCTCACAGCATACTCATGTGGAGAGCTGTTAGCACGTGGTTCGGGGGAATGGGTATAATCGTCTTCAGCGTGGTCATACTGGCCCGATACATTGAGGGGGGATTGCATCTCTTCAAGGCCGAGGTCGCTGGAGCCTCTGTCACCCGATTGAGGCCAAGACTGCA
>JAGLQE010000209.1 GCA_023137005.1 Thermoplasmata archaeon | reverse complement strand
TTTTCTTCAGGCGGGGCATGTTCGCAGATAATATGCCTTGCTATCATATGCTCTGTTAGTTCTTCGCATCTCGAATCAACCTCTTTACCTGCTTATGTTCAGTACACGGTTGATAAAATAAATGCGTAGGTTCTATGGGTAAGATCACATTTAGAAAAAAAAGGGCGATTGGCCGGGTGGGATGCCCCGGCCAGTCTTGAATATATAGGATGGATTTGATCGTTATCATTCCAGTTCGATGTCGTATTCGAGCTGGTCATGGCAGCCATTGAGATAGTATACTTCTCTCCAGCTGCAGTCTTCTATTTCCATTGCTTCAGTCATCTTGGTAACCTCAATCACCCTATCACCAGCAGAGTATATAAACCGGTGTTGGGGGGGTGGGTGAAAGTACTCCAACTACACAACCCTAAACGTAAAGGCATGTAAATGCGCATTTTATCTGTGATATGGACGCATTTACATAATCAAACGAGTTTAATTAGATGCAGGTAAAGAGTTTGATTCAAAACCCAAAACCTAAATGCCCATTGGCCAATACCTGGGCGATGCCCACCCTGCGCCCCTTCCAGATGGCCGACATGGACCAGATAATGTTCCAGGTAGCTCATATGTTCGATCAGGTGAACCCTCCTGATTTCTATTTCCTCCTTCACAAGCACTGGCCAGAGGGATTTCTCGTCCTGGAGGATGGGGGTCGGATACTGGGTTTCGTCCTGGGAAATCTCGTAAGCGCTGAAAAGGCCAGGATCCTCATCATGGGGGTCGTGGATGGTGAGCGCGGGAAAGGATATGGCAGTCTTATCCTGGACGAGTTCCTTATAAGATGCAGGACAATGGGAAAAAAGGTGCTGGCACTGGAGGTCCGGATGTCCAATGTAAAGGCACAGAAGTTCTATCTGGATAGAGGATATGAAACTACTGGTATGCAAAAACAATTCTATCAAGATGGAGAAGATGCTTATTTGATGGAGAGAGAGATATAAAATCAGAGAGCTTAATGTTCTAGCCATACCCTATCTTATCATCGTACTGGTGCTCGTTCCAGTAGTGATACGGGCTCTTGCTCCTCTGGGCCGCGCTCATGTCCCTGGCAACGCCCTTTTCATAGGATCCATACTTTTCGTGGATCTGCTCTTCCACTGGCTTGCTCCTCTTGAGTGCCAGTTTGATATGGTCCTTATTGATCATTTCTGCTTTTTCGGAGGTGGCTATATCTCCCGCACTTCTTATCAGGCCGCCCAGCTCTCTCAGCCGGAGGGTGAGGGAATCCTCTTTTTTATCATATTTCAGAGCACGCCTTTCCGCCTCATCTATGATCTCATTGATGGCTTCCAGGTCTGCATGAGGTATCCTCGTGTCCATGTATATCTCCTGTGCAATGAACTGCATCAGAAGTTCACGGTTTTCCTCGGTATTCTCCATGGTATTTTCCACAAGGACCTCGTATCCTGATCCGATTATTCTGGATCTCAGTGGTGACAGTATGTATTCCAGGTCCTGGATATTGCATGCTCCGACGAAAATGAAATCACATGGTACATTGACCACCTTGACACTGGCACCCGCACTCTGTGGGTTCCGGCCATTGATGGGGAATCTCTTCTCCTGCATTGCCGTGAGAATGTACCTCTGGAGATGTCCAAGATGTGGTAGCTCGTCTATGAAAAGAACACCCTCATGGGCTTCGTGAATGGCCCCTGCGACCACCCTCTCATAAGGAGGTGTGCCAAGCTGTGGATGGGAACCATATGGGTCATGTCTTACATCTCCCAGAAGCTCGGTCTCAGTGGCTCCGGTCGAAAGAACAAATGGATTTCGATTGAGGCGAACCAGCTTCTTTGATGGGCTGACCTTTTCCATCGCCCTTCTATTCTCCAGGGTCTCCTGGTCCAGTACATTGATCATGTCGCCAGCCCTTTCGTATACCACGATCTCCTCTTTTCCGTATCTTTTACGGGTCATGGTGATCCTTTCACTGGCTTCCAGGCCCTTGAATGCCGCAGCACCCACAAGGCCGACAATGTCCCCGAACCTCTTGTCCGAGTGGGACATGCCAGTTACCTTGGTATCCGAGCATTTGGGACAGAAGAAATCCTTTGGTGAGGAATAGGTTCCGCAGTTGGAGCATTTGTACCCCAACTTCTCAGCCACACTGACCGGAGCGGCCTTCGGGTCGATTATCTCACCCTCCACTTTATCCTCGATCACGGTCTCATTCTCTACTGTATCCCGTGCCCTTACCTGTATGAGAGGGCGTTCAGGGTTTTCCGGGTTGTGGACCACCCTGATCTCCTCCATGGGCCGGCGTAGATGAAGGGCCAGTGCCTGTGCGATCATTGACTTTCCTGTTCCAGGAGGTCCGACGAGAAGAAGGTGACGCCTCTGTTTGGCCGCTATCTCCGCCAGCTCCACAGCCTCGGGTTGTCCGATCACCCTCTTCAGGGGATCCTTGGGTATGACTATGTCTGCGGTGGACCGAATATCCTTGACAATGGGTCCATTGGATATCACGTCAGGTGTCTTCTCGTCTTGCTCTTCTCCCGGCTCTATCATATCACTTCACTACATTATACTAGGTGAGGTCTGCTTTGGTCAATATTGTAAGATTGGCTGGCTGCTTTGAAACATTGCCTATCTTGGTTGCGACTATTGTCTTGATCTTCTGCTCGCTTGCAATATCAATGATCCTCTGAGTTATAATACCATCGAAGATGACCGTTTCTATGTCCTTTCCGGTCTTCAGGGTCTCGGCCAGATCCTTGATGAGTATCTCGGCCAATAGATTGTTCTTTGGCCCGATGATCCTTGCCTTGTTGGAACCCGCTATCTCATTGAATGACTTCTTCAGGTCCGCCTGCTTGTCATTGAGCTTGTTCTCTGGCTTGGATGGTTTGGCTGGCTTGGCCGGAGCGGCTACCTTGCCCTTCTTCATATCCTTCGGTGAGCTCTTCTTCTGGGTCGAACTTCTGGAAGGTGGTGATGAGGGTGGTGTCTGACCTGATTTCTTCCTTCCATTGGAGTCTATACCTGTCATCTCCATGAACTGCTCTGCCGGAACCTTGTTCCTCAGGGCCTTCATTATCTGCTTGCTGGTAAGTTCCTCGACCTCTTTCCCATTGGGTGCTCTGGCGATAAAGTCAACCTCTGCTACCTGTATGAGCTCTCTGAGCACGAGTTCTCCACCACGGTCTCCGTCAACGAAGGCGGTGACAACTCTCTCTGTTGATATCTCCTTGATCGTATTGGGCACATTGGTCCCCTCGACAGCGATGGCATGTTTGATGCCTGCCTTCAGAAGGTTGGTGACATCGTTCCTGCCTTCAACCACGATTATTGCATCGGATGTGGAAACATTCGGTCCTGCCGGGCATCTATCTGGCCCATAGGTGAGGATCTCGTGGATCTGCACGGATTCCCTGACCGAGTCTGCGAGGTTCGTGCTTGTGTCCTTTGAATCCTCGATTATTCCTGCCAGTAACTCCTTCGCTCTCTCCACTATCGTATTCCTCTTGGTCACCCTGACATCATCGATGGACAGCACGGTCATCTTGGCCTTGCATGGTCCTATCCTGTCAATGGTCTCCAATGCGGAAGCCATGATCGAGGTCTCCACCTGGTCCAGGCTGGATGGGATTATTACCTCTCCATCTGCCTTTCCCTGTTTGGAGTTGATATCCACTTCTATTCTTCCGATCCTTCCGCTCTTCTGCAGGTCTCTCAGGTCGAGTTCTTCGCCCAAAAGGCCCTCTGTCTGTCCAAATATTGCACCGACGACATCTGGTTTCTCTACCACGCCGTCTGCATGAATCTTGATCCTTATCTGGTATTTTGTTGTACTTGGGTCTAACATCATATCTAATTTCTCCTTTTTATTTTTATTTGTTTCGAAATCTTAAAAGCAATCACTTCGTTCTCGCTTTCCGCACCTCTCAACTTTCGTTTCGAGCTGTTGAAAACAATCACTTCGTTCTCGCATCCAATTGATTTCTCCTTTTTTCATTTATTTTTCATTCTGAATTGCTCTACAAAAAGAAACACTGGCTTGCTGTATCAGCATTGCTTGGGGGGTAGGGGTCCTTCCCCTCTCCATCTCCCATATTATGCTGAATTGATCCCATCTCAATTCTCGTAATCGTGAATGTGAATTCGTGAAATGAGCAAACCTTGCCTTGTATTTCTTTTTGTGAATTTGCTAACAACATATTAGCCGAACTTGTATTTAAATCTATTCGGTAATATTATAACATTAGAATTCAATATATCTATCATATGGTCGTGCCCAAGTCACATCCCAGATACGAATCCCTCAGGAAAAGGGAATTGATACTGGATGGAATAAGAGATGGATTGGTCGCCGAGGCCGGTGCCATCGCCCATGGCAGAGGAGAAGCCTTTGATTATATGATGGGAGAGAAGACCCTGCCATCCGCCCAGATAGCTTCCATAGCCGCCGCCGCCCTTCTTGTTCAGGCAGAAAGGCCAGTCATATCCGTCAATGGCAATACCGCGGTCCTTGCCGCCCCCTGGATCATACAACTTTCTGAATTGTTAAATGCTCCTCTAGAGATCAATCTCTTTTACAGGACGGATGATCGGATCCGGAAGCTCACTCAATTCCTGGAGGATAGGGGTGCGAAGAATATTCTTGGGGCCAAGCCAGATAGGGAGATACCCGGGATAGACCATGCCAGGGCATTGTGCTGTGATGAGGGTATTTATTCTGCGGACGTGATCCTCGTACCTCTGGAGGATGGGGACCGGGCCAAGGCACTGGTGGATATGGGGAAGAAGACCATCGTTGTGGATCTCAATCCGCTTTCCAGGAGCTCCAGGACCGCGACCATAACTCTGGTGGACGAGCTGACAAGGGCCATACCACTATTGATAGAGAATGTGAAGGCCCAGATGGATGATCCTGACCTTCGGATATTGACGGATTTTGACAATCTGGAGAATATGGGTGCTGCTGTTCGAGAGATGTCCCTGTTCCTATCAGATGCCTTGTAATTCTCACGGTTCCCTCTTGATCCCTCTTGACTCCTCTTATATCTACTAAATCATTAAATAGGTTTTTAACAATATTCAGTTAGATATTATTGGTGGTCCATATGAAGAAGTTTGCCAAGAAGATAGTTCTGCTGGGGGATTCAGCGGTCGGAAAGACAAGTCTTATTAGGAAATTCGTTCACGAGGAATTCGATGATAGTTATATCTCGACCATTGGAACGAAGGTCAGCAAGAAGGAGATGAGGGTGAACATAGAGGGTGAGGACATTCTCATGAACCTGATGATCTGGGATATGCTGGGTAGGGAAGGTTATATGTCGGCCCAGGCAAGACAGATGGTGGGTGCCCAGGGTGTCATAATCGTCGGTGATCTTACCAGATTGGACACCATCAAGAACATGGAGAAATACTGGATACCACTCCTGCTCAGGACCATCGGAAGCATCAATCTGCCCATTGTCTTCATGGCCAATAAATCCGATATCGCCAATGAAGATACAGTAATGGATGCCGTTGACATATTCTCCAGATACGAGAGGAATTACAATCACGGGCTGAAGGAGATCCTGCCAGAGGACCTGAATACATGGTTCCTGACCAGTGCGAAGACCGGGGAGAAGGTGGAGGACGCTTTCAGCACAATGGTCCACATGACATATTACACCAACAGGGCGAAGGACCCCTTCTTTGACAGGATACGTGACCTGACCATCAAGAGGATCGGGGATCAAGGCGACCGTGATACACTGGTAGGTGTTGTGGATCTGATAATTTACGAATTCTCCGAGGTATATGGTAACTCGGTCAAGGCAGGCCGCATTCTCAGAGAGGAAGTTGCAAGGGCCGGAATGGACCATAATAACCCGACCAAGGAATCTGTGGTCGAGCTGGTCAACTATCTCATAGAAGCCGCAGGAGAGGGCAATGAGGACCTGGATCTGCTGAAGGCCAAGCATAAGGAATGGAATGAGCTTATAGAAAAAGTTCAGGCCTGATGTGCGCTCGCTACTTTATCATACTCTAATACATGCTCTAGTACGCCCTACCATCCCTTTTGGCTCGGTCGATCAGGGCATCCAGGAGTAATTTTGCCTTGGGATCTGTGGGATTTGCCTTCAATGCTCTTCTGGCATAGTACATGGCATCCGTGTACTCCCCCTCCTTGAAGTGGATGTACCCCAGGCCGATAAAGGAGTTCATTGAGCCGGGATCTATATGAAGTGCCTTGACAAAGCAATTGCTGGCCATGCCCATTTTCTTGAGATGGAAGAGGGCATTGCCCTTGGCTATCCAGGCATCTATGTCATCGCCATCCAGTTCAAGTACCTCATCAAAGTAAATGCCAGCCTCCACATAATCTCCATTACTGTAATGGGCCTTACCCTTCCCCATCAGGGTCGGCAGGTCATTGGGTAGGATATCCAGGGCCACATCGAAGCACATCAATGCATCTCTTGCTTTTCTAAGGCCGAGATTCGCCATCCCGCATCTGTAATGTGCCTGGTGGTCATTTGGATCAACCTCACTGGCTTTCATGAAATCTCCTATCGCCATCTCATAATCCCCCATCTCGAAGTGGCAGTTGCCTCTCAGGCTGTGCCCCTCAGCACTATCAAGGTAATTGCCCGTAAGATTGTCCAGGGATCTGAGTGCGGTCTTGTATTTGCCCAGTTTATACAGGGATAAGGCACGACCATAGGTCGAGTCGACGGGAGTATCAATTTTCTCTACTGGAACTTTGGCTGGCTTTTTCTCTTTTTCAAGTTCTGGTGCTGGCATCCTTGGCTGGGAATTGATGATGGCAGGTCTATCAGGCAGGCTCTCCACAGGTAAACCACCAACTGGTAAGCCACCCACAGGTAAACCACCGATAGGCAAACCACCAACTGGCAGACCCTGTTCCGCAATAGATGCACCTTGATCTGCATCAACCTCCCTTTCCTTCATCATGGTATTAAGGCGCTCGGTGATGGCCCCGCGCTTGTGCTTCTCCTCATCCACCTCTACATCCAGATCCCGGATACGCTGGAGTGATGTATCTATCTCACTTCGCATATTCAGAATTTCCTTTTCCTTCTCCTCTGCCTCGTGCTTGAGCCTCTGGATATCCTCGCTGAGCCGTCCTTCGGTCTCTTTCTCCTCGGTCTGATGTTCTTCCAGGTAGTTCGTGAGCTTGTCATATTCCTGCCTTAATCTCTCTCTTTCTTTCTTCTCAATATCTACCTGGGCCTCCAGTTCGTGAGTACGTTTCTGGAATATCTCTTTAAAGTGTTCCTGGTCATGCTTCTGGGATCCAAGACGAGTACCCAGCTCCTTGGTCACCTGGCCGTATTGCTCCTTTATATCCTCTTCCCGATGGAGCTCGTAGTTCAATTTCCTCTCCAGTTCCTGATTGAGTTGTCTATATTCCTCGATGCGTTTTGTCATGCCTGTCACGGTCATTTCAATTCGCCTTGTCATGTCATTAAGCTTTCTTTTATTACGTCCCAGGGTGGATTCAAGCTGGCTCGATCTCTGGGTCTCTTCGGTGAATCTGGATTTGATATCCTCATTGTCCTGCTGAAGCCTCTGAAGTGATGATTCCATTGTGTGATAACTATCCTCTCTGGATGTAAGCTCATCTCTCTTGGCCAGAAGGTCAGCCTCCTGCTCCATGAGCTCTGTGGAATGTGCCAGTAATTCCTGATGGTCCCTTTCGACCTGTGTCCTGTCTGTATCAAGCTCATCCCGTATACTGTCAAGGCCGTTTCTGTCCCGGGTGATCCTGGCCTCCACATTGGCCTTGTCATCCTCCCATTGTTGGATCTCTCCCTCTCTCGTCCTGAGAAGTTTTTCCCTGCCTTCCAGGTCCTTCAATATGGTCAGGCCATGGTCAAGGTCAGCCTCCTTCTGGGCAACTCGCTCCCGCATCTTCTTGAGGGCAGTGTCGCGGTCATTGAGCTCGTACTCCATCGATATCAATTGATCGTATACATCATCCCTGCTTCTATCCCATTCATTATGTTCGTCCATCTTGTTCTGCAGGGTGGTCTCGCTCTCCCTGAGTGCTTTTTCGAGATTTTTCATCTGTTCCTGGTTGTGCTGGATATCACTGAGCTTCCTTTCCAGGTCACGTTCTCTCTTGTCCAGTTCCATCTCCTTGGAACGTGCATTCCTGTCCATTTCCACATACTTCTTCCGGTTCTGGTCCAGGTCGGTCTCCATATCTCGAAGTTCGCGATTCCTCTGGGTAAGCTCCCTGAGCATTGACAGGGTGTCTCCAGTACTGTCGCTACGGATTCCAGCTCCTTCCCGGGTATCTTTATCAGAATTCAAATGATCTACCTTTTGATCTCAGTAAACTACCAGGCCCTAAAGGACCTGGCGTTGACATTCTGGCCTGGAAGTTCACGTCTCTGGGGGGCCATAACCCAGACTCGCAGAGAAAGACCCTCTGCGTTAAGAGGCCAGCACATTGACGGGTTACGGCGGATTACTCGTGAGTGACGGGTCGATTCATCCTCGGCCTAAAGACGGAGGGATGCTCGACCTATCTCACTCACTAACTCTACCCCCATTGGTAATATGGGAAATAACTCTTTCGTTGAAATGCCTTTGAAATGAATGAATTGACCGTCGTGATAACAGTCGAGTTTACAGCCGAGATGAGGGCTCCCCCACCCTTTAGGGTTGGGTATCCTCACTGTTAATCGTTGGGAGATGCTAACAGAATGGACTGGAGCCCTTATTGTGATTAAACATTTTTCTATGAAAATAGTTTAATTTATATTTGCGTACTGGCCAATTGGTGAACGCAAATACAATTCAACCCAAGCCAATACCACACACACCGCCCTGTATCCGCAAACCTAAAGGTTGCGGTATTAGGGCTTGGGGATGATTCAATAACAGCTGAAAGTTTTATTAACAATATGCGTATCCATGATACAGCCCAAATTTGACATTTCGGAGTTTAGACGGGCTAAACTCTTGGATAGATATAGATATTGAATGTCAAACTTGGGATATGGTGTTAATATGACAGGCCAGCTACTTAAGAAAGGTATTGACAGATTGAACTGGGCAAGGACCCACATGGACGTACTCAATGAAGTCGAGAAAAGGCTCATAGACAATGGAGCCCTGGAGGGCAAGAAGATAGGGATGGCCCTTCACGTGGAGGCCAAGACCGGTGTTCTGGCTCTCACCTTGCAGAATGCGGGTGCCAAGGTAAAACTGGCCAGTTGTAATCCACTTTCCACGGATGATTCTGTATCACTGGCACTCAATGAGGAATTTGGATTGGAGACCTATGCAAAGAAGGGGGAGTCCAATGAGGAATACTATGAGAATCTTTATTCTGTTCTGGACCTCAAGCCAGACATTACAATTGACGATGGCGGGGACCTTATCTTCCTGCTACATACAAAATACCAGGACCTGTTGCCCAATATCCTGGGTGGCAATGAGGAGACTACCACTGGCATCATCCGATTGAAGGCGATGGAGGCCGAGGGTGAGTTAAAATTCCCGGTATTCGCGGTCAATAATGCGAAAATGAAGTACCTGTTCGATAATCGATACGGTACTGGCCAGTCAACTGTTGATGGGATCATCACGGCAACCAACCTATCACTTGCCGGAAAAAGGATCGTCGTTGCAGGTTATGGCTGGTGTGGTCGCGGGATAGCCATGAGGATGCAGGGTATGGGCGGTAATGTTTGTGTTACCGAGATCGACCCGGTCAAGGCCGTGGAGGCCCGAATGGATGGTTTCGACGTTATGCCGATGATAGATGCCATTAGAACCGCGGACCTTGTTGTATCGGTCACTGGCTGTAAGGACATCATAAGCACGGAACACCTGGAGGTCATAAAGGACGGTTGTATTCTGTCCAATTCCGGCCACTTTGACAATGAGATATCCAAGGACGCGCTGGATGCCTACTCCACTTCCAAGCAGGAAGTAAGATGGTTGGTCGACGAATACCAGCTCAAGAACGGGAAGAAAGTATATCTTCTGGGAGAAGGAAGACTGGTCAATCTGGCATGTGGACAGGGACATCCTGTTGAGATCATGGATATGAGCTTTGCTATACAGGCACTTTGTACTGAGAGGATCGCCACAGATTACAAGGAACTCGAGCCCAAGGTGTATGATGTTCCAGCCGAGATGGATGATATGGTCGCGCGCCTTAAACTCAAGGCCATGGAGATCAAGATCGATACATCCTCGCCCGAGCAGGTCAGATACCTGGCATCCTGGAATGAGGGGACGTGAGCCCAGTATCGTGATCGTATCGGTGTCTTGATGGTGTCGGAATATACGGTACTCTGTGATTTTGATGGGACCATTACTGAAAGGGATGTCGCGGCCTCGATAATAAAGGAGTTCAGCACTGTTGATTGGAAGGAGATAGAGGATAGATACATCGCAGGAACCATAACATCCCGGGAGGAGCTGGCCGAGCAATTCTCTCATATCGATGCATCCGAGGAAATGATATTCGATCTCATAAACAAAGATATGAAACTCGACCCGACATTCACATACTTTCGGGACTTTTGCAAAATGAATGATATACCCATAACCATAGTCAGCGAGGGCCTGGGCTTTTACATAGACCATATGTTCCTTGCCAAGGGGATCGATATTCCCACGAGAGCGAATGAGGGTGTATTCATGGAAAACAATACTATCCAGATGAAATTCCTCACCGATCCGGGCAATGCAAACTCAGGGAATGCAGGCCCCGGAGATGTCATATGCGGCAAGTGCGGGAACTGTAAATCAAGTTATCTTGAAGAACAGAAGGGGAAAGGCAAGACCGTGATCTACATCGGCGATGGTAGATCGGACTTCTGCCCGGCAAAGAAGGCTGATATTGTATTCGCAAAAAAATCACTGGCCATTTATCTGAGGTCTGAAAATGTCGAGCACAATCCTTTTAACAGGTTCAGTGATATTGTGGCTATGATGGAGGAACTCATTTGAATAATTTCCTTGGGGTATTCGGCCACGTGAACATTGACATGATCCTGGAACTTTCGAAGTTGCCAGCCCCCAATACCAGCATAGAGATAGATTCCAAGAAACTTTATTTCGGAGGGACTGGGGCAAATATAGCCCGATGGTCTGCCAAGCTGGGAGTCCCGACCTCGCTGGCCTCCTTTGTGGGTGAGGATTTTCCCGATAATTACTGGGAAGCCCTGAAGACGGATGGCGTGGACCTCACGGACCTCCCGATAATGGCCGGCTACTCTACTCCGACCTGCTGGATAATGACCGATGCCGAGCAGAACCAGGTGGCTTTCATGGACCAGGGGCCAATGAAGAACATGGGCGACCACCCCATTGCGCAATATACGATAGACACCTGCGAGAATATCCATGTGGGCACGGGAAGGCCGGAATATTATGAGGGGATCATGCTGGCCGCGAGGGAGAAAGAGAAAAGAATATTCTTTGACCCGGCGCAGGAGATACATTATGTGTATGACCCTGCCAGCTTCCGCAAGCTTTTGGATATGTCCGATGTGTTCTTTGCCAATCAGAATGAGATGACCACGGCCCTCAAATACATGGGGTTGGAATCCAAAGAGGAGTTGCTGGACCATGTGGACATGCTGGTTCTGACACTGGGAAAGGACGGTAGCC
>JAGLQE010000208.1 GCA_023137005.1 Thermoplasmata archaeon | reverse complement strand
AGATTTTCGAAGGTTGCGAAGTAAACCAGCATTGTAGAGATAGACATTTGATCATTATCTACAAATGAGCAATCGCGAGAGACGCAGAGGCGGGGTATTAGATTTATTGTATTAACGAGTGACAATGCCAACTGCTAATCCGCAAGCCCCGTCTGAAGGACGAGGTAGTCTTCATCCTTTGAGACATTATCCCTAAACACTGCCACACCCCACCTTACAAACCCAGCATCAACCTGGAGCATATACGCTACACTATATGACAGCTCAAAGATAAATGGAAACAAAACCCTGATTATTTGATCAGTGCCTTCTTTTCCTCGATCTCTTTCTTCATCCAGGCTTCGAATTCCGGTCCTGGCTTCTTGAGGGTTGCGAGATCTGCTTCCAGGTCACTGGGCTCTACCTTGATGACCCAGCCTTCTCCGTAAGGATCCTCGTTTATGAGGTTGGGGTCATCCTCGATGTCCTCGTTCACCTCTACGATCTCCCCACTTACTGGGGCATAAAGCTTTCCTGTCCACTTACCGCTGCTCAAGGTCCCGATGGGCTTGTCGCGAACGATCTCATCCTCTTCTTCCAGGGTAACGACCCTCTTGATAGTTCCAGCAAGTTTCTGGGCAAAATCGCTGACGCCGATAACCACGACATCGCCTTCTACTCTCGCCCAATAATGCTCCTTGTGGAAATACAGGTCATCTGGAAATGTGTACTCGTCGATTTGCATGAGTCCTTCTCCTTTCAAAAATGGACATGGAATTAACTATTATATGCCTTTCGGTTGTGTAAATACGTACACAACAATGTATAGATATGGCTGATTGAAAATCAGCCCAAAATCATTATATCAAAGTATATACATATACACTATAATATAACAATCGTGATTTAGCTGATTTGACATGACAACTAGCACGGATATCAGTCAAGATAACATTGGTCAGACAGAGGTAGAGCATGCTCTGGACAGCGCACCTTCTGGATCTGATCGTCCCTCGCGTGGCACAATACCACAGGAGCCTTTCACCAATCCCCCTTCCAAATTCATATCCAAAAGGACCCTGATACTCATCATGATACTGGCCATCGCAGCAATATCTGTGGGAGCTATCACGGTTTCTTTATTCGGGACAACCCAGCATGATTGGGACACAGGGAAACAATGCCTGGAATGCCATACCGATATTGGTCTGGAATTCACAAATATGCTTGGAACACCGGCCATCGAACCCCATGAAGGCATGAATTGCCTGGATTGTCATCAGAATGTCAGTGCGGACTTCACTGTTGAACATGCGTCCACCCTGCCCAATTGTACCAGCTGTCACCCCACTGTGGCAACCAATATGTCCTATGACACCGAGGCCCACAAGGATCTTTTCACAAATGCAGAAGGAGAAGGATGGGGTAAAGGGCCCAATGAAGCATGTATCGTGTGCCATACTGGCTTCGATGTAAGCACCAGCTTCGAACGCCCGGACTTCTACAATTTCACCATTGATGTGACGTACTCCATAACCAATGTGGAATCCAGCATAGCCACACACACAAACACCTACACATGGACAAAGGCTGGTAATTTACACACATACCTCACAGACACTGATATGACCTGCGGGGATGGCGTGGGTGGTT
>JAGLQE010000207.1 GCA_023137005.1 Thermoplasmata archaeon | reverse complement strand
GGTGAAACCAAAAATGATTCCTACTTATGATACTGGAAAGAGAAGGTAGTTAAATATTAACGGAGATGAGCAGCTATGAAAGTGATCAAGAAAAGAGTTTCGGGCGGGGTCTATTGCATGACCTTTGGATACCTGGTGATATTCAATATGATCAATACCAATACATACGGAATGTATCCTCCAGCCTTCCTGGTCGCCTTCGCCTTCGCCATAGGGATCACGATGGTCTCAGGCCTGGCCTGGACACTTGTACTGGACCCGGGTGAAAAAAGGAGAATAAATGTCAACTACAAATTCGAGCATATGAGAAAAGAACTGGCATTGGAGAACGCCCTGCCAAAGCCTGTAACTTACAAGAGCAGGACACCATTCTCAAGGCCAGTAGCATCAGTGTGAGCAACGAAGCCTGGTTCCATATTCCGATTGGGCCAGGCTATTTACAAAATACCAATTTTGATAATCCAGGAGTAAGGAATATATTAACTAAACAGGGTGTTGAGCAATATGAACAATGCCTATGTAGAATCAACCAGCCTCTTCGATATAAATCCAGCATTGACTGGTTTCAGTCACCAGAGGGTGAAGGAGACGAAGAATAAAGAGAAGAAGAGCTACTGGAAGCTAATGGTAACAGCATTGGTCTACGTATTCAGTATGATATACCTCCACCCCTACCTGGGCGAGGGTGTTATCGCCTTGGCACTTGTCCCCGTGAGCTACATAGCGTGGGTCTATGGGAAAAAAATGGGATTGGTGGCAAGCCTCGGAGCCTTTGCACTGAATGGCATAATCCATACTCAGGTAATGGGGCATTATCTGTTCGATGATCCTATCTGGATGACTGTTGGTAATGGCCTCATAATCTACAATGCACTTCTCATTGGCCATCTTGGAGAAATGAATACCCAGGTGAGGACTAAACTGGATGCTAAGCTGATATTGGAAAATCAGATACGCGCCAATGAAGAAAGGATGAAGATAGTGTTCTCCGCGGTTCCCTCGGGCATTGTCCTAATAAGCAAGAATGATCTGAAGATAAGATATACCAATCAATATGCCATAGATCTGATAGGGAGGCCCAATAAAAATCTGATAGG
>JAGLQE010000206.1 GCA_023137005.1 Thermoplasmata archaeon | reverse complement strand
CTGGACACTCATGGGCGCCCCTTTTATCTTGAGAGTGGCAAGATGTCTCAAAAAGAATTGATGAACATGGTCATGGATTTCAAGGCTGACAAAGAAGCGATAATGCTGGCAGTCATGGGAGGGAGAGTGAGCGAGGGAATTGATTTCCCGGGAAATGAATTGGAACTGGTGATACTGGTAGGCATCCCCTATCCGAAGCCAACAGCCAAGCACAGATCTCTTTTCGAGTACTATGAGCGCAATTATAGCAGGGGTTGGGAATACACGGTTCTAGCTCCTGCGACAAGAAAGCTTTTACAGAGCATTGGAAGGCTTATACGCACAGAAAAGGACCGTGGTGTAGTTCTGATATTGGATCGGAGGATAAAGAACTTCAGAACCCACCTCCCAGGCCTCAAAGAAACCATCGAACCAGTAAACGACATATGTGCATTTTTCAGGATGGAATAATCTGAGTTTAGAAATCTCTTGGTTTAGTATTACTTAACATAAGACTAAAGTATCAGTATTGTATTCTCCTGGCCTGGATAGGGAACCATGGCTAAGAAGAAGACGGGAACGAAATCAAAAAGATCTTCATCAAAAAAGGAATTTGATACCAGTGAATACTCTGAAAAACTTTTTGACTGGCTTTCTGATGGCTATGAAGTATCAGAGCTTACAGCTCTGATCAAGAGTGGAACTCCTACCAAGATCAAGAAGGCCTTTTCTCAACATGGCAAGACCATTAAAAGATTGAAAGAGCTGGAGGATGAGGTCCATGAGCTGGATGTGGACGAGGATGACCTGAAATATCAGAAGATCCTTACTCTACTCAAGAACCCTTCCAAGGTCGAGCTCATAGAAAGATATGTGGAATCAATGAGCGATGTATCGAGGATCGCGGACCTGAAAGCCGAACTTTCCAGTCTGAATATCACTGGTTTTGAGAAAGAGGCCAAGGCAATTCTATCAAGGATATCCAATGGGGATGACCCCGATGATATCGAGAATAATATCAAGATACTTAAAAAGCGGATAAAGGAAAAGTTCTTCGAGAGTTCTTTCGCAATGGAACTCACACCTGAACAAGAGAAGGAAAGAGGTGTGATCAAACATGCTCCTCTGGCCGAAACAATTTTCTTCATTCATCGTGACGGGACCCTCCTGTCTGTAAAAAGCAAGATACCTCCAGAGGATCTGAGCAAAAAACTCCTATCAAGGATGGTAATGGCCATAAGGGAACAGATGAACCGGGCATACAATGAAGGTGAACATGTTCACATGCTGGCCTATGAAGGACACAGCATAATCCTTGAGGATAGCAATCATGTTTACGCAGCCGTGGTCATCAATGGTGAGGTAAAACCCATAATGTACAAGATAATTCTCAAGGCATTGCAGATAATGGAAAGAAAATATGCCTCGAATTTCGATAATTGGACCGGAGACAGGAAAAAACTCACGGAGCTTGAAAAATATTCCACTGCCATCTTCCAGGCCTTTGAAAAGCTGAACTGATGTGATCTTTATGGCATTCGAAGGGAAGATAAAGGGCGTGCATCTGCAAAATGTTATAGACTATGTTAAGCATAAAAAGGGAACGATCGGCCTTAATGAGTTCATCCAAATGGTGAATGATGGAAGGGCCTATCATGACATTATCAAGGTAGATGCCATCATCCCCAAGAATTGGTATCCCTATGAGCTATATCTGAAGTTTCTCAGGAGTGTGGACCTGGTAACAGGCAATGGTGATCTGTCAAAATGCTATGATATCGGTTACCAGACCCTGCAGAACATGGGACATCTGAGTTATCTGACCCGGGCTCCGGTCGTGCTTGATTTCATGCAATTGGCAAGAGATAATTGGAACACGGTATATGATTTTGGAAAGCCAACCTTTGAGGTGGTCAATGATAAAACAATAATATTCATATATCACGGATTCCCCGAGGACAAGGCCAAGTGCGAGTATTTCCGTGGCAGCCTGGCAGGTATGTTGACCTTATGCGGCCTGGAAGGCGATGTAGAGGAACTGGAGTGCAATACAGAAGGCGCGGACCACTGCATGTACCAGATAACCTGGAAATAAGACATCACTGACTCATTGTACCGAATCAAACTCATTACCTGTAGAGAATATAAACTCGTTTGATAAAATCGCATCAAACTCTTTACCTGATTAAATACATACTCGTTTGATAAAATAAATGCTTAGCAAGTTAAACGATGATATTCGCATTTTAAAACATTAAAAGTGCCCGGATTTTTGGTCCGGGCATTATTTTAAATTGTGAGTTCGCCTCTCAGCGAACTCATTCATTCACTCATTCCTGCAACTTTGCCAGATTCTTATTGTAGAGTTCCTCGGAGATCTTGCCATCCTCGAAGGCCTTCTTCAGCCTGGTGACCCTTTCATCCTCTTCCGGGGCCTCGGCTTCTGCTTCGATCTCGCCTTCTGACTCCTCAATGTCGGCATCCTCGAGTGTATCATCCATTTCAACAATGGCATCCTCTTCGATATCCTCTGGAAGACCCTCTTCCATGGGGATAGGCTCAGCATCCTCTGGTATATCTGCCATGTCCATGTCCTCGATAGGTTCCTCATCGATGTCCATTGATCCGTCTTCCAGATCCATTGGCTCCTCGTCGATTGACATTTCCTCATCCAGAACCTCGGTCTCTTCATCCTCGACCAGGAGTTCATCTTCTGTTTCGAACTCCTCGCCTTCGACCATCATTGGCTCTTCGTCAATGTCCTCACCTTCTGGCATTTCATCGTCGGCTTCCAAGTCCTCGTCGGAGATGATCTCTTCACCCTCTACAGGTTCAATATCCTCACCGTCGACTGGCTCGATCTCTTCTTCCTCTGGTGTCTCCTTCCAGATGGCCATTGCAATGAATAGTCCGACCAGTAAGCCCACTATGAGCAATATGATCATAATACCGATAGCTGCATAATTGGTTCCAGTGTCTTGGGTCAGCTCTATAACATGTCTGAACTCGATCACATTACCTGCCTCATCCATGGCCTCGATGACAATGATATTCTTGCCCCAGCTTAGTGCTATGGCCTTGGTGAAATCAATGTCACCATCTCTGGTAGAATCTGTTGTCGGTATCTTTCCATTGATCTTCACAGAGTAACCGTCGATGACCTTTCCGGATATATTGATGATACCATCACTCACAGCCTCAGGGATGCTTATGTCTATGGTTGGTTTCACAGAGTCCTTGCTGACATTCATCCACTTGGTGACCGCATTACCTGCCATGTCTTCGAATATCACTGCTATGGCATTTTCACCCTCATTGAGTTGCGCAATGCTTGTGAAGGTTCCATCGGCATTGACCTTGACTGGAATTGAATTCACATACAGGTTGCCTGGTTCCGATACCTGGCCTACGAAGGTCGTGGTGTCGGTATTGGTAAGGAATCCCTCGGTGCTTCTTATGGAACTTATTCGGGGTGCCGTGGTATCCAGGTTCATCTCTAACTTGGTCTTCTGGCTGTTACCAATGACATCTGTTGATACGACTTCGACCATATTCTCTCCAGGAGAGAGAGTTATTGTCGCAGAGAAGGATCCATCCAGGTCGAGTGTCACGGTTCCAACTGTTGCACCAAAGACTTCCACAATGCATCCTGGGTCTGTAATTCCCTTGAGCGTGAAGGTAGCCTCATTGGTGTAGGTCACATCCTCTGCAGGCTGACTCATCTCAATACCTGGTGTGGTGGTCTTTACAGTGAATACCCATGTCACGGTATTTGTGTTGCCAGCCCAGTCCGAGGTCGTAAGATCCACACGATGTGCACCCTCCGACAATGGTAGGCTTGGAGTATAGGAGATCGTACCTCTTGGATATCCTCCTCCACCGTATTCATCATCATAGTCCACACTCTTCTTTGCCAATGGAGTTACATCGATCCCATCGATCAGCATGGTGAATCCATCACCATCGATCTCTGCACGCTCGGTATCCTCTATGGAAGCAATGATTATTGGTAAATTGTCCCTGATGGTGGACTGGTCTGCCGGCATCGGGTCGATTATGGTTGGTGCCTCTCTGTCCAGAACGACATTCGCAAGGATGGTCATGATTCCTGGAGCTGTACTAGGCCCTACATTTATGACACCACCATATTCACCATCGGAAGAGCTTCCGGGGAAGTTCCAGTTCAATGAATAGGTGTGGGTTTGGTAGGTATCTGTCTTCTCAACGGTCTCGTAAGTACCCGCTGCAGGTGCCATGTCCTCGCCGACATCGCCTGATATTCCATATCCTTCAACACCTGCCCTGATGGCTTTGACCTCCAGGAAGAATGGTTGTGGTTCGGATTTAACAGTGTAACCGAGAACAGTAACTATGTACTGTCCATCTGGTGGGTTGATAAGCTTGACACCCTCGTCAGCATCCCAGTCTGCACAGGAAGCGTAGTAATCCGTGTATCCATAAGCTGATGCGGATACGAAGTCACACAGTTCATTGGTGACCAGTTCCTCGAACTGGCCTATACCGTCCTCATTGACATCGTAACAGATACCAAGGTCAAGGTCAGGCACCATGTTCTCATCTTCTGGCCAGATATGGATGTCCAATGTCAGAGCGGATTCCACCTTGATCGCCTTATGGAATTGGGTTCCCAGGGTCAATCCATGATAGAAGCTCAACTCATCAATTATGTCCAGGTTATCCTGATAGACCATCTCTCTGGTGATCTCTCCAGATGCTGGGCCAACTGCTGAAACACTCATTCCATCTGTGAACTCACGGTTGGAAACAAGGCTTATAGATGCCTCTCCAGCCAGGTCATTTGACCATACATCCATGGTAGCAGAGCTTAGACTTAACCATCCGACCTCAAGTGCCACATCCTCAAAGGCAGCTATTCCATGGAGTCCAACATTATGCAGAGCTATGACATTCAATCCTCCACTTAGTGGTGTGATGACTATCTCTTTGCTTTCATTGGTGGATGTGTAGAAAGAAGTACTCTCCTCACTTCCTCCGATATTTTCCAGTGTATAACTACCGTATCTATTAGCCGAGATGGCATCGGTTGTTTCTGGGATATTTGTCTGAGCGACCTTGCCGAACACGAATATGTCTATATCTGATGGTTTTGTGTTCCAATCCGCATCAATGTACAGGTTGAGCAGGCCATCTTCATTCTTATTCAATCCCTGATCGGGGATATTCATGTAGAAGAATCTCCAGTCACCAGACTGTCCTTCCGCGCCAGAGCCACCGATCATTCCCTTATTATTGAAGAGTATGAGATTGGTATCGCTGTAAACATAGGACGCCGATATAATATCTGACGGGTGTAATGTATCCATGAAGGTTATGAACCCGGTTTGCAGGTCGACCGTGTAGTTGGCCTGATCCATCAGAGTGGTATTCTTGTAAAGTTCCAATGTTCCCTCGACTATTGGGTTGCAATCAAGTTGAAGTATTTTGAAGTCATACTTCAGATCATAGTTCGTTGCATAGGTCGCGGTGTAGGTCTCAGGGTCATAATAGCTGTAAGATGCGGTTATAATATCCCCTGGGCCAGGTATGGTCAGGAATATGACATTAGCGTGCTCCTTGACTATAACATAGTCAATTCCTTCTATCATCACGGATGGTGTACCATCGTCCAGTATCAGTTCATATGAATTGGCTATTATGTATTCATCATCCATGGTACCGAACTCAAGATCAACGCCGTATATCTCAATGAAGTATGAATAATCCACAGTTATAGTTGCATTATATGGTAATGGCCTATATATGTCAATACCAAGGAATGTGATATCTCCTGTCGATTCGTCAAATGCGTAATCGGTTCCTTCTGTGAGTGGAACACCATTGTTCATTACCACGTATGAGCCCGGAATTATCTCCTCATTTGCGAGTGGCCCGAAGTCCAGTTCTGCATCATTGATCTCTGGATAATAAGAGTAACTTGCAGTTACCACGGATCCAACAGGCAGATTGAATGGGCTTTTCATCAGGATCTGCCCTGGTTTGAGATTCATATCGTAATGAACAGTATCTGTCAATAGTGATCCATCCAACCAAACCGTGTATGTGCCTGGCTCGATCCTCTCGCCAGAGGTGTCTGAGCCATGATCAAGTAGCAGGCCATGCTCCTTTATGAGGTGTATTGTATAATCCGCGGTGAATGTAACTCCTGCCGGGATCGGTTCATAGGCCCCGATGAAGGTTATGACACCGGAAGCGTGTGTGTAATCCACACCATCAACAAGTGGAGTTCCATCCGCATAGACTATCAGATTAACGATGTCCTCACCAGGATCCTCACTATGTTCCAACTTAACTGGGTTGTCATCTCCTCCAAGTGAATACAATATGAACTCATTGGCGATATCTATGGGCATATTGGACATAACGGTCTCTTCAGATATCGCAGTAAATGGTATTGCGACAACTGTCTCACCAACTATGTCTATTGCTGGCACATTGACGATCTCCTCATTGGTGATCTGGGTGGTCGGAACATCGGTCACGATCTCATCAATGACATCATTGGTGGTCTCTCCTGTCAAGGTGAAATCCGCCTTATTCACTGGCACATTGACCATGACCGGTATGGTCATGGTATGTGCGTAGTGGTCGTAGTCCACTGTGATCAGGTCACCAGGTAGAAGTGGGGTGTCGAACTCGACGATCCCGATCTTCTCATAGAGTGTGTATCCTGTAACCATTGGTACTCCATTGTTCTGTATAGCAAAGGTTCCGGGGACAAGGTTCTTATTGTCAAGTATGACATAAGGCACGTACTGTGGTATGTGCCAGTCATAGCTGACATCCAATGCCCTGACCAATATTGCAGGTGTGAAGGTCACATATCCTGTCTCACGGTCTATGGTGTAATCCACACCCTCGGCCAATAGGTCTGTGTAATTGGCATAGATGTCTATGTCCAGTATATTCACATTCGCCAGCTGAACACCATCGAATTCCGCAAGTGAGAAGTATGAATAATTAGCGGTCAGGTATTCGTCAGCCAAGAGTGGTGTGTTAAGAACTATCGTACCGTTCCCAGGATATAATGTGTAGTCTGCAGGGGAAGTGAGTTCTACCGGTGGGCTAGCAGGTGTGAGATTCAACCATGCATAGACTGTGCAACCGTCCCACAGATTCCAACCATCGATGAATACATCACCAGTGGCCAGGTCAACAGGGGTTATTGGGTCCAGCCATGGAACCAGGTCCCACCATGTGCCATCATCCACCCATATATTATAATCAAGAATATTTGTATAACCCATATTGAAGGTATCACCTGTGGTGGCATCTACCCAAACACTCTCATTGACAACCGCTATGGGTGGTGTTGCGGGGTCTGTCTTCCAGATGGTCGGTGTGCCATTCACATATGGGTTCAGATGTGCCAGGGAAGCTGTGGTTGTTGGTAATATTTCACCCACTACACTGGTATCCACAGATATGTTCTCAAGCATCTCATCATTTGAGAATTTCGGGTAGTCTGCTTTCAGCTCTCCAACAATGCTCTGAACATCATGGTCTATGTAGATCGCTCCTTCATAGCTTCCGATCTCCGCATCTGCTGGAACATCTATGGTGGCTTTGAAGGTTCCCTCGGTATCTGCTGCCAGACTTGTGGGTGTATTGGTCAATGTAAGCCAGTCCCAATCAGATTTGGCATAGAACTCACATGTTATTGTCCAATCGATCGGATTCTCGACATTTATAGTTGGCATGTCCGTTTTGGGGAATACCTTCACTATAAGGCCATCTGTGGCACGGGATATTGGATCATCGATCCTTACCTGAAGCACATTTGAGAATAACAGGCACTCGTCAAAGGTATTACCTTCTGATTTATCCTGCAATAATGGGAATAAGCCATCACCATTGACATCTGTCCAGTCCAGCAAGGCCATATTATATGTGAAATCAGAATCCTCTTCTATGACCCCGTCGACCTTCAGGTCCAATTGAGAAAGTGGTGCGTGTGCTGTCACCTTTAACATCTCTGTATTGAATGGGATCTTGTCTAGTATATCTACCTTCACTGTGAAATCATCTGGTTTTGTAGATTTGTTCACAAGGATCGAGAACATTTCCTTATATTCGCCGATCTTGGTAAATCCTGCATCATAGATATTGATCTGGTCCGCAATTGCCATATTCTCTATAACAAAGTCTTGGCTATCACTTGAACCAGGGTTTATCAGCTTGACAAAGGAATCGTAATCATTGCCACTGAAATTACCTGGAACCCATGAGGCTGGGTTAACAAGTAGACCCTCTGAGTTATGTGCCAACAATACCGATCGCTCAGCATTGATCAATCCAGCTCCCTGTGTGAACACGTCATTGTTTGTATCATCCGCACCAGACATCACAAGGGACCTTGCGGTCATTGCATCTGGATAGACATTATAGAAATCATAGGAAGCAGTTACTGCCTGGCCTTCTGTGACGTCGACTGTGACAATTCCTGTGTTCAGGTCAATGGCAGTGGGTGTAACCTCAGCTCCATCGATCCAGAGGGTAAGAGATTCATCAATTATTGGTGTGCGTTTCAATTGAACTTCGGTGATGTTCTCTATGGCTGTAATGACCATTTCATCCATGGCGCTATGTGTGGAGTTCCAGTAGGCCTCATAAATGGGGCCCAGCATTCCAACTGTAGCTGCACAGGCATATTCCGTGCTGACCCATACTTCATCGAAATAGGCATTCAATCCATTGTTCGAGAGGGGTTTTCCAGTGTAACCGGTTCCTGGTGCAAGTATGTCTGGTTTTGGGACCCCTAATGAACTGGGTCCTCTGGCAGAGTAATATGAGATATCATTGGACTTGCCATTTCCAGCTCCCTCGTTCCCTAGATCGCTCCTGTATGTATAATCAGTTACTGAACCTATGGTCAGAACTCCCGGGCATGCGCCAGGTGAGGCTACGGTTCCATATCCATACCCATCATCCCCAGCACTTACTACAAAGAGAGAATGACCTTCACTATATTCTATACTAATGTAATCTGCATAATGAGAGTATGGATCCCATCCATCCTCGTAGATGCCGGGATAATTGAATCCATTGTTCACTATTACAGCCTCGTCGCCTGTTCCAGGGATCCCATCGTACCCCTCGACTGCGAAGTACCATGCATCGAATATATTACCTGCCTGGTCAATGTTCATGATCGGTATGATCTTTGCCTCTGGAGCCATTCCAGTTATGCTCTTGGCCACTGCAGGATTTCCACGTCCCGCTATCACAACTGCCGACTGGGTTCCATGGCTTAATACAATGCCATCATAATCGTCATAACTGAACTCGCCCACTAAACAGACAACTTCTCCAGCCTTCGGAACAAATGTGTTCCTCCAGTCAGTGTAGTTGTCCAGAGAGTTCCTGTCAAGGATACCACGTCTTTCAGATATGATCTCCGAGTATGGTAGGGGTGTCATTCCATCTGCGATGTAATAAAGGGTTCCTGCAGATCGGTCGGGCAGACCATCGTTATCTATGTCTAGCCAGGTAGTCTCGTCTCCCTTGCTCACGACCCTGTCACTTTCATTGAACACATTATCCTCATTCAGATCCACATAGACCTTTTCATACTGTCCTTTGACCTGATCGTCCACTACAAGTATTCCCAATGCTCCATATTTATTGATCTGGGCATCTCCCGAGTGGAAACCGAACTTATAAATGTTCGATCTACTGGCATTAGCTACTTCCAGGTCCACTATGAAATAATTGATCTCGGTCCTTCCAAAGTTGCTTAGGGATGTGATAGTATCTGACCAGTCCGTGTTGGGGTCTGCTATGTTGATATCATCTGGAACAGAATCCTGAGCTCTTGAGAATTCCTTGAAGTAATAGTATGATGCCCATGTGTCTGCGGGGTTGTTTGGAGTTCCATTGAAGGTAATGGCCCCTGTGCCCACATCTATCCAATAGTCCTCTCCATCCTTTAGATCTAGGCCGCCTGATTTCAACTCGTATGTTGCTACTTCGGCATATTCCAGGTATGGGTAGATATTATTATTGGCAAGTGTGGCCTTTGCATTGGTGCCTGATGTGTCCACGGCTAGAAGTTCATCAACCACCTTTCCGATCTGTGCTGTTACGAAAACTTCTGAGTAAATGATATCTGGGTTTCCAGAGATAAGATCCCGGGGAAGCGTGATCTCCACGAATCCTTTATCGATCTTCTGGTTGGTCCCATCAAGGAAACTTCTATATGCTTGGGCTCCTCCGATGGTCTCGTTCATGATGTCCAGGCTATCCCATCCCACACCATTCCATGTGTAAAGAGTAGTATTCTTCATGGTATCATTATTGCTCATCACAATACCATCTTCATCAATGCTCCAGTCATCACTCTGTTCCCTTGTGTAGTTGGTAACGAGCACATAATCTGGAAGGTTCGCGATGAAGGTGTTTGTCCATGTTCCAGTAGCACCCCATGTCTCGACCTTCGCATCTGCTGATCCTGTTGTATATCCTCCAGCTGCTGAGAAATTGACTGATAGTATCTCTCTGAAATGAGGCTGACTGGATATGGAGGCATATGTGCCTGAATCCCATATATTTACGGTCTTATCCTCAGCAGCCGAAATGATCCTTGAACCATCCCAATCAACTGAGTTGATGATACCTGTCTGTGTCGTGAAACTGTGTTCCCATACTCCGCCCGTGACATCCCATATACTGACATTACCAGCAATGGATCCTGTTATGATCTTTGAACTATCTGGGGACCATGCCAGTGTTTTTATGTCCTCGGTTGCGGTGAATATAGCTATATCTGTATGATTGCCCGACCCAGGACCCAGAACCTGTAAGATTCTTGCCTCTTTATTGGTTCTTACGGTCGCTGCCAAGTATTCTCCATCTGGGCTAAAGGAAATTGTTTCTATATTCCCTCCTACATTATATTTACCGTATCTATCATTTACATCATTAGCGGTCAATGCATTGTAAACATATATTTGAGTCTCATCTCCAGTGACACCGCCAATAGCGATCCAGTCACCTGTTGCGTTCTTTTTATGTGCCAGGATCTTTTCTCCTCCATAGGCTTGTGATGTACCCGCTGGGTAGAATATCTCGTTCACAACGGTTATGTCGTTAAGGTTACTCACATCCCTTATAGTGATCGTATCATCATTGGCAGAGCATAGCCAGTTACCATCTGCGGACCATATCATGGAGGCGACCGAGGTCACAGTTGTGCTCTCTATGGTTGCCTTCACCAGGCCAGTCGCGGAATCCCATATCTTTATGATATTGCCAGCAGCAGATGCGATCAATGTACCATCTGGGCTATAGGCAACAACATTCATGAATGTATTATGGGATGCATTGGTGTCGATGTAGTTACCTAGTGGATCAAAGGATCCTCCAGATGCTGAGCCATCAATATCTATGTAGATGGAATAGCTCTTGTCCGTGAGACCCATCTTGGTAGAGTAACCGAAGTACCAGTTATCTCTGTCACGTGTAACTGAGAGATCTTTCAAGTCGACATTCATATCCATATTCTCTGTGCTTGCAATAGAATAAATGAATCCTTCTGATGCGGAGAAATCACTCATACCGTCCATAGATATTGTGTGAGCACTTTCAAAGGGTCCCGTACCACTGATACTTGAATTTACATAGAAGGTGTCATCCACATCTCCCTGATCAAGAAGGAACTCTTCCATTGAGACCGGATCAAAAGCTATTGGCCACCCATAGTACGGAGAATAATATGAGTAATCAACAGTGACCACGGCCCCTGCTACAAGGGCTGTATCAAAAGTAATTATACCCTTTGCTGTGTCGTGAGTGAAACCGGAAATAGTATCGCCATTTCCACCATAAGCTATGATGGTATCTGTTTTCACATTTCTTTGAACAAAATAATAATCATAAGTCACGGTTAGATTGTCCCCTGCTGTGAGAGCAGTTCCGAGGGTAACAAAACCTGTGGCCAGGTCAAATGTGAAATCTGTTGAGATATTCTTGTTTATGTAAATAGAAACTGTACCATCCACCACATTCTTGTATTTGACTGGCAGATCGGTTTCACCACCCGCGGCATTTGTGGCCACAGACTCATTGACAATGGTCACTATATCCATCTGGAAATTGGCCACGGTCTGTCCACTTGTGGCTTCTGAAATAAGGATCTCTCCTCTGACATCGGAGATCATCTCATCCCTTGCATAAGCATCCAGAAGATCTGGATGGGCAAAATCCACACCACTGTCCACCACGGCAATATTAACGCCCAGGCCTGTGTATCCGCCTATGGAGCTTGGTGTCGGGTTTCCCATTGATAGAGTATCAAGGAATTTTGGATCATTGTTGAACAGCTCCTGCATGATATCCATGTCCTGTGGGGAGTATTCTGGTATTGTGTACCCATAAATGTCGATAACTCCTTCCAGTTCACCGACATCTTCGATTATTTCAATTGGTAATTCGAGTAAAAGGAATGATATCTGATCGCTCTGGCTCCTCTGATTCCCAATAGTTCCTTTGTATTGGTAATCCTTCAGGAAGTCAGCCAATTCCTTGACATTATCGGTAGCCACATAAACCTTTGTCAGGCCCTTGCTACGTTTGATATCTGACTCCTCAAGAGGTCCAGTAGCATCATCTGATTTGGCAATATCTTTATCTGCCATATCATTCAGATCGATATCCTGTGTGATACCGTCGTTCTGTTCGATCGGTACTCCTTCACTCTCCCACCCATCAGCACTGTTCGGTGAGACCACCAAAAGTGTTGAGAGCAGCATCATTGCTATTACTAATATGCTTAGTGCTTTACGTCCTATCATCATTTTATACCCTCCTCTCCGTCGAGGTATAGAATTGATCGAATGATCCTATACTATGTATTGGCGCTTAGGTTCAATTCGATCAGGGCTCATTATCAATTACTGAAGATACTCGTAGACTTTCAGCAAGGATACCCCATGCTTTAGCATTGGGAAGCCCGTATTATGGGCTGTATAGCGGTATTCCATATATATATCTTTCAGTTTACAATTAACAATCCTGTAAATGCCAGTTTATTAATAATTAGTTGATTGGCCGGTCAAATATCTAATAAATTGTATTAAAAATTAAGACTTATACTTAATTAAAAGAAATACATAGTTACAGTAATTACAAAAACTATATATACACTATAAAAGATATACTTAGTTAAGCATGTGGTGGGGTGGGCAACATCACACACATACTTATGAACAACCGAGTGAAATGAAAAGAGAGATAAATGAAAGATTTGGAGGAGGAAACTGAATGGAACACGAAAATCTAAAATTAGTGAGTAGAGTATTAGTGATTGCTGTAGCACTAACAATGGTGCTACCAGTCAGCTCTGTGTTCTTAGGACAGTCCGACACTGTGGTCATTCCAGAAATGGCCAGTGTCAGCACGACGATTAATTTCGGCACTGCAGGACTGGGCTTTGACAACAGTGTTGGCGAACCAGCTATACCGGCTAACATGAAGGCCACGAACAATGACAAGTATATTGTCCAGTTCAATGGCCCCATAGATTCCGCATGGACACAGGAACTTCGCGGCATGGGTCTCAGGGTACACCAGTACGTTGAGGATTATGCATATGTGGTAACGATGGACAGCTCTATGAGATCAACAGTTGAGGCTCTGCCAAACGTAGGATGGGTAGGTGTATACCAGCCAGCTTACAAGGTAGACTACATACTGGATGATAAAGTAGGGATGGTCGATCTGACCGTATACTCATTTGAGGATACACCCGCACTTGCGAACAAGTTGAAGAACTTCGGGACCGTTGTAGAGATCCAGAAGGAACTCAACAAGGTTCTGGTAACCGTTGATGCAGATAATATTCCAGCCATCGCTCAGTTGAACGATGTAAAGGAAGTATACTTCAGGGCAGAGTACCAGACCTTGAACAACAGGGCCGGAGAGGTTGAGGGTAACCACTACCTGTGGGACACCACACTAAGTGGATTGCCAATTATCATAACTGGTCTTGGAATAAGGGTCGGTATTGCAGATACCGGCTGGGACAACGGAGACACAACCAACGGGCACTGGGACTTCACTCGAGGTCCTCTGGGAAGCCGAATGGCCGGTGCAGATGCAGAAGGCAGTGGCGATGAGCACGGAACACATTGTGCTGGTATCGTAGCTGGTAACGGTTACTGTATGGAAGAGTTCCTTGGACTTGACAATATGAACCAGGTGTACTTCGAATCCGCAGCTTCAAACCCAGCAGGCATGGGCGATCTTCAGGGATTTGCCGGTGTTGCACCTGAGGCAACAGTGGAAGCCCGTGGTCCCCTGGGAACAGCCGATTGGGCAGGTATGACTGCTAATGGTTGTGTGGTCATCAGTAATAGCTGGGGTCCAGGAGGAACACCTGCAGCTAACTATGACAATGATGCTCTTGATGCAGACCAGGAAATGGAGAAGAACGATAATATCCTGGTTATATTCGCAACAGGAAACTCCGGACCATC
>JAGLQE010000205.1 GCA_023137005.1 Thermoplasmata archaeon | reverse complement strand
TCGAAGATCTCCTTGAGCATGAAATGTTCATACCCCCCTTTCTCGGCTCCATCAAGGGTCATGTCAACGATCTGCGATTCTCTCTCAACGGGTGTGCCATCGAATGTCATTATATCGATGCTGTCATGAGATACGGTCACGATCTCCTCATCCAGAAGGTAGATCATGGTATTCGTGTATTCGAGAATGGCCGGAACATCCGATGCTATGAAATTCTCATTATCCCCCACACCCACGATAAGTGGAGAGATCATGCGTGCTCCGACAACCTTGTCCTTCTCCGCCCTGCTGATCGCGGCAATTGCGAAACTTCCCTTCAGTAATTTCACTACCTTACGGATGGCTTCTTCCAAAACCCCGTCATAATTCTCCTCTAGCAGGTGAACAATGACCTCGGTGTCTGTTTCCGAAGTGAACACATGACCTTTCTTCATCAATTCATCCTTTAGCTCATTGAAATTTTCTATGATACCATTGTGAACTATGGCGAATTCTCCTTTACAACCCTTGAACGGATGGCTATTGTTCTTCAGGGGCTTACCATGAGTTGCCCATCTTGTGTGGCCGATGCCCATTGTGCCCTTGAAGTCCGGTGTGATGGACATAAGATGGTCCATGTCTCCCTTATCCTTGAACACATTGAGCTCATCATCCACCACGGCGATACCTGCGGAATCATAACCTCTGTACTCCAATCGTTTCAGGGATTTGAGGAGTATGTCCTTGGCTGCTTTTGAGCCCGTATAACCGATGATGCCGCACATAATATCACTTTTGAGTTTATTGAGTTATTTGAGTTGTCCTATTTTTATGGATCAAAGTATCCTTGAATTGTCTGGGAGTTTGGAAGATATCACCTTATGGGAGGCGATATTGCAGTTGGAACCGATTATGGTCCCCCCGATGATGCTTACCTGGTCCCCGATGATGGTCCTCTCTCCGATCAGAGCACCGATATGTTCTACCTTGTGAAGTTCATTGTCCATTTCAATATTTGTCGAGCGGGATGTTGCACAGAATTGAGGCCCCATTTCCACACCTTCGCAGATGACCGAATTGGAAATGTGAGCCGAAGCACCCATGTTCACATCGCTCATGATCACACTGTGCTCGATCACGCTATTTGGTCCTATCCTGACATTGTTCCCGATGCTTGTTGATGGGTGAATAACAACATTGGGCCCTATCTCGCAACCATCTCCGATGATCACAGGACCGACGATGTATGAACCAGATCTAACAATAGAACCTTTCCCGATGGTGACCGGGCCTTTGAGTATCACATGCCGTTCGATCCTTCCGGATGTGTGAGCTCCCGCACCCTTCAATGCCAGAGAGTTCGTGTCCACCAGGTCCCATGGATATACGACATCCTGCCACAAACCATGTGTGAGAACTGCTGTAACCTTTCTTTTCGGGATGATGTATTGAAGAACACTTGTCATGTCATACTTCCCCATGTCCATGACCTTGGAAATATCGTCAAAGATGCTTGGCGGAAGTTTATAAATGCCCGTACTGATGAGATTACTTATCTCGTCTGTAGGTTTTTCGGTTATGTTTCGGATGACATTGCCCCTCAATTCAACGACCCCGTACTTTGACGGAATATCACTTTGAACTATGGCGACCTTGTATTTTTCCTTTCCCTTTATGATGTCCTCCACGGTTCTCGCATCTATGAGATTATCACCGGGCAGTACAATGAGATCATCCTTGACCTTCTTCTTCGCCATGCTAAGGGCATAGGCGGTTCCGACCTTTCCCACACTCTTACGCTGAACAATATAACTTATCTTGACATTGAGGTCCTTGCCATCCTCGAAGTAGCTCATTATCCTTTCTTTTTGATAACCGACCACCATGATTATGTCACGGATCTTGTTCTGTGCAAGGGCCTCGATGATGTATTCTAATATCGGGCGGTTTGCAATAGATAACATGCCTTTTGGTTCCGAATTTGTGAAGGGCCTTAACCGAGTTCCTTCACCAGCGGTAAGTATGACTGCTTTCATAGTTCTCAATACACCTTAGAATTTATGGATTATAAATGTTTGGATGGAATTATCCGATATGGTATGAATTCTATTCCAGCGCCTGGTCCAACAATTCCCACAGGCTCATTACCTTAACCCGCTTCTTATATTCTTTCCTGGCAAGCATTGATCCAGTTAGGAGAGTGGATTCACATGTTGGACAAGCTGTAACAAGAATGTCAACACCCGTATCAATAGCCTGTTTCATCCTTTGCTTGGACATCTCCTCCACAAGCTCGGGGTCCGTGATCAGCATTCCGCCACCCGCACCGCAGCATAAACTGAAGTATCCGTAGTTCTCCATCTCGTGTATGCGCACCCCCATAGCCCAGAGTATGTCCCTCGGTTCCTCGATCAGCCCCATCTTCCTTCCAAGATCGCAGGGATCGTGGTAGGTGACATCCATGTCAAGGTCCTTTAGTTTAACTTTCCTATCCATGATGAGTCCATGAACATGTTTCAGAGCATGAACGCTGTTCAGATCCATTTCTTCCTGGGTGAACATGGTGCATGAAGGACAGAGAGTGAGGAATTCCTCATGCGGGTAATCCTTCTTGAACTTCAATGTTAATTTTTCAACATCATCCTCATAACCAAGGACATGGGCGATGTATCCGCAGCATGATTCATCATCTGTTATCTTGACCTTGATGTCCATCTTCTCGAGAACTTTTATGATATCCCAAACTTCATTCTTATTCCCCTTGTATTGGCAACCAAGGTAGAGGGGCATATCCCCGTCTTTCGTGTCCTCGAATATCTTGGAGGTGCTGATCGGCCTTCCGTAAACATCTCCGGTCTCCTTCATGGCCTTCATCGCGCCGTCATACTCTGGTTTTCCAAGTCCCTTCTTGACAAGTTCTCGTCTAAGATCAATGAACCTCTCGGTATTTGGCAGGGAGCAATGAACATCACATGCCCCGCATAGTGTGCAGGAGAATACGACATCCGCCATTTTATCCGATGCATCATAATGACCGTCTATCAATCCGAGCATCGCCCTGTTCTTGCCGCGGCTCGTGTAGGTTCTTATCCTCAGAATTTTGTAGACCGGGCAGTTGCGCTCACAGAAATTGCATGATGTTCCAAAGCAGGTCTCGATATCCGCACGGTGTTCTTCAATTCCTGACAAATGGATCACTTCTCCTTTCCCAGAACCTTGTCGCGGGTGAACTTCTTTCCCGGGTTCATTATTCCTTTGGGATCGAATATCCGTTTTATCTCCAACATGTATTCCGCGGCCGGACCGTGCTCGTACTCGAACTAGGGAACCTTGAGGTCTGTATCGGACATGTAAGTGGACATTGTGCCATCCATGTCAACCGCGATCTTGGACATCTCCTCGAAGTATTTTCTGTATCTATCAACCTCATCCTGGTTACGATAATCCACGAACAATGCGCATGAGAGAGAAAAACCAATGCTACCGGGATGTTCGAGATAAGCGTTCATCCCCAATACCTCAAGATCATATTTCTCAGCGGTCTCGATGAACTTCTCATAGAAATCCTCCAGCCGCCCCATGGGCACTCCCGGATCCGCGGCTCCGAACTTCTTTTCCTTCTGGGATGCGGGCCATTTCTGCTTGAAGGGTGGGAAATCAAGGGTGTGCTTGCTTATCCACCAATTATCCACTATCTCTCTTTCCTCCACTACTTGACCTCCCATCTCATTTGCCAATGAATAGGCCTTTTCCAATGAAAAATCCACGACTTCTCTGTCTCCTGCGAAGATTATCGCTAATAAAGAACCAGCCCAATCCGGAACCTTGGGATCATGTCCATGTTTCTCCTTGTAAGCATGGGTGTAGAACTTCAATCTTCTTTTGCAATTGATGTGAGCCCCTTCAGGGACCAAACCCATCTTCAGGATCGCATCAAGGTATTCCACAGCCCGGCCCATGGATGGGAATATTATCATGTCAACGTACCGATGTTCTGGAACGGGTTCCATCTTAACTGTTGCGGCGGTTATCACACCAAGGGTTCCTTCACTGCCGATAACCAGGTCCTTGAGCTTGTAGCCGGATGCCGAGAAACGTGTCTTGCGATGCCCGACCTCGATGACCTCGCCCTTGCCTGTTACCAACTCTATCGACAATACCTGATTGAGCGGCTTGCCATATTTCATCCCAAAGGTGGAATCATTATCACATGCGATTGCGGAAGCGATCGTGCAACTCCACTTGCTCTCGGGGAGTACGGGAAACCAGAGGCCATGAGGCTCTCCGGCATCTACCAGGTCCTGAAGTGAAGCACCGGATTGTGATCTGATCGTTTGATTCTTCACATCGACCTCGATTATCTTATTGAGACATGTGCCGTCTATGTATATTCCCTTGTGGATGGGAACCGCACCACCGGCCATGCCTGTCAATCCACCACCGGCTGTCACAGGAATACCATGCTCATAGGCGATCCTAACAGTCTTGACCACATCATCGGTGGACCGCGGGCATATGACGACATCGGGCATGAATATCTCATCCGTGGTTCGTGGAGACCAATCTGCTCCGAAAATGAACCTCTCGAATTCCTCTGTCATCACCTTGTCGCCAAGGACATTTTTCAATTCCTCAATATATCCCATTGATGGAGCCTCCAGCCCAACATATATTTCATGGAGATAAAGATATTGGATTGTTGATTATAGTTAAGTTTCGCCTAACTATGCATCTTGCCCACAATATACTATATATAATAACAATAGTTTTTACAACTAATGTCTTTGACTAATTTTGAAATATAATATGCAGAAATGCAGGACATATTATCTACAAGGCATATGCTAGCAAGCATTTCATTAGCGAACATGCCCCGCCTGAAGGAAATCGAGACTTCGATTTCTGAAGGTTGCGAAGCAAACCAGTATTGTAGAAATAGGCATTTGATCATTAGCTTCAAATGAGCAATCATGAGAGACGCAAGGGCGAAGCTCGGCTTGCCGAGATTCTGAAAGCTCAGCTCTGCTGAGATTCAGGGTACTATTATTGATGTGTTAGCAAGTGACAATACAGAGTGCTAAACTGCGAACCTTGTCCATAGGGCGGGGGAGTCTTCATCCTTTGAGACATTATCCCCACACATTGCCACACCCCACCTAACAAACCCACACCACGCACCCACAAATATATACTATATCTCAAAAATATAGAGATATATAGAAAGCCTTAAAAGCAATGTCCATTTTCACAGTTGTATGGAAACTCGCAAGGTTCAGGTGACAGGCGGTTCATCCTACGTAATAACCCTCCCAAAGGAATGGATACGCTCGGCCAATATCAAGAAGAATGATTCTCTAGGGGTCATGGTCCAGGCGGACGGAACACTTCTCATCACGGCCAGCACAGAAGGGGAAAAGATCACGCTTACCAAGAACTTCAATGTTGATGATATCAAGGATCCAACTTACCTTTTCAGACTTCTTATCGGGGCCTATATCATGGGTTATACCAATATAATCATCTCATCCAAGGGCAGTATCGATGCCATGGTGCGCGATACCGTTACAGAGTTCACCCAGATAGCAGTTGGGCCGGAGATCATCGAGGAGGATGACCACTCTATCACGATAACTGATTTCCTGTCACCCACGGAGATGCCCTTTGACAAGACCATCCGCAGGATGCACCTGCTGGTAAGGGCCATGCACGAGGATGCACTAAAAGCACTGCTTGAGAATGATCCGGTCAAGGCCGAGAATGTGATAAAGCGGGATCGAGATGTTGACAGGCTGGAATGGCTGGTCGCCAGACAGTCGAATATCGTGCTTCGGAATATCAGCCTTGCCAAGAAGATAGGTGTCATGCCCGAGGAGGCCAGTAATTATTACCTGATAAGCAGGGCGATAGAGAGGATAGGGGACCACGCGGTGAAGATAGCCGAGCACACCCCCCAGCTTATCGAGAAGAAATTGGATGCGAAACTTATAAAGAAGATAACCAAGGCTTCGGAACTTGCTCTGGACATCTTTAATAAATCCATCGAGGCCTGGATAAAGAGAGATATTGAGCTTGCCAATAAGAATATCGACAATAAGAAAGAGCTAGTAGAAATGTGCGAGGATATAACAGACCACCCAATCAAGAGCAAGGGCCGGAGCACTATCGCGATAAGCTATATTGCCGAGTCGATAAGACGAACGGGCGAGTATTCTGGTGGTATATCGGAGATCGTTATCAATAATCTGATCAAGGACTCAGACTAATGTGTATGCAAACATCTTCTCTTTGAACATGCCCCGCCTGAAG
>JAGLQE010000204.1 GCA_023137005.1 Thermoplasmata archaeon | reverse complement strand
TGGTGGTGGTGGTGGTGGTGGTGTGATGTTCACCGAGGACTGCCTGGTGGCCAAGAATATCCTACGGTATGCTCCATCATAGCCGGAGTAGTACAGTTTATCGGTTCCAGTGGATGTGTCCTTCAGAACATAGGGGGCGAAGATCATGGGCTCATCAAGGGAGCCTGGTGCTCCGACATCCAGTTCCAGACCCTGCTGCTGCCAGATTATCCCATCAATGGAAAAGGCCTCGTATATTCTGCAGCTACCGCTCTGTGAAGAATCGTAAAGCATGGTATAGGTCCCATTGTCATTCTTCATGACAAAGGGGCACTGGAAATTATCATATCCTGGCATTACATCCATGACAACCCCATATTTTGTCCAGGAATAGCCATCAGTGGAAGTGGCGTGCATGATATATGTATCACAATTATCATCATATGTTTTATAATACATCTTATAAAGGCCATCGTCTTTGAAAACATTGGCCTGCACAGCATATTGAGAATCTGGAGATCCAGGAGCTCCAATATCAATTGCAATACCCTGGTTTACCCAACTAATACCGTCAGTGGAAGTGGCAAGATAAGTTCTGGCCTTCCAGGCATAATCCTGGCATGAGAACCACATCTTATAGGTCCCATCATCCTCTTTCAGGACATTGGGGGCAACTGCATAATTCATGCCTGCAGGAATGGGCATTGCGCATCCCTGCTCGGTCCAGCTGTATCCATCAGGAGATGTCGCATAAAATATTTCTGCAGTGGTTGGAGCATACATGCCAGCATACCACATCTTATAGATCCCTTCATCATATATTACACAAGTATATTGAACACCAAGGGGAAATGAGCCAGTATCCATGACCACGCCTTGCTTGACCCATTGATCATCATTAGTAGATGGAATGGGTTCTTCCGAAGAAGTTGGAACTGCTAAAACTGCGAATGATATCAGTATCATAAGGCATACGATCACTAGAGGCATTAGGGTATTTTTTTGGTTCATGTCAATATCTCCTTGCATAAGAGTATGAAAGACTGCATAAATATATCTTTTTAGAAAAATATAATAGACTATTACCAATAAATACTAGATAAATTCAAAGAGAATTTTAAAATATTGTGATCCAATTAAACTACAATATCCACAATTCACACAACTGGAGAAGCCATCACTCATCTTCTTCGCTATATTTATCCTTCAGTTTTAGGTAGGTGGTCTCGGAGATGGCCCCCTCAGCATATCTTTGCTCGATGTTTTCTATAATATTAACAGGTGATCCATCCAATATAGCCTCTTGTTCTTCCTGAGCTACGCCTCCGGAGGGTGATGACCCCCTGTTTCTCAGCATGAAGGCCATTCCGACCAATACCATAGCCGTGATAAGGACCGATAGCCAGATATAGTCCATGATATCGCTGTGTACTCCATTCTCAGATACATCCACCAGGACCTTGGATCTCTTCTCTATACCTAAGGAATCGGTTATCTTCAGAATAACAGAATAGTTTCCAGGGGTCCAGAAATGGAAGCGACAATCCTCACCGTAAAGGGTTGTGGTGCTCCTATTATATTCAAATGTCCAGGTGCAGTTGGCTATATCGTCATTGTCAAATGTATGGCTGCAATTGAAGTGAACCGCCTCTCCAGTCTTTGTCTGAATAGTGATATAATCTGTAGTATCATCGCTCATGGTCAATTCCCAGGAATGTAAGATAGGGGTATCGGTGCCATCACTTGTAAACCTGGCTGTCAATTGTATGTTTGGGTGATCGAGATAGTTGATGCCAGTAAGGTCTATAATCTCGGTTGTCAGATTAAGGAAGCCATCAATTATCTCTCCAGTATCTGCATCCTGTATAGAGACAGTGATAGCATTGTCAGCATCGATATCCGTCTTGCTGATATTCAATGAGGTCCATACCTTGTTATTCGGTATGTCAATGATCTCAGAGGTAAGTTCTCCTTCATTCAGATAGTGGAAGGAATGACTCTGCATTGTGGCATAATGGATCAGGTGTAAATAGCCATCAAAACCATAATACCACAATTTGATAAGACCATCATCATCTATTATGACATTGGCTCCTCCGACCCTGATGGAATCCGTAACGATGCTACTATCCACGACCATGCCTTGTTTCGTCCAATTCTCGCCGTCCAAAGAGGTGGCAAAGCAAATTACCGTCTTTCCGGCCATGGGATAGCCAGTGTACCACATGAAGTATGTATCCCTGTGATATATCACAAAGGGTTCTGTCAATTTCTCATAGTCATCCGAACCCGCAGGGCCATTGTCCAATATCAGGCCTTTTCTCACCCAGTTGATACCATCATCAGATATTGCCAGATGAAGTCTCCAGACCATGCCATCATACGCTGTGTAGTACATTTTGTATGTATTGTCTGGTGTCTTGATGACCTTGCCATTCATGAGACCCAGACTCTCGGTGGTATCATTATCACCCTTGCCAAGCACCATTCCATGGTCTGTCCAGGTGATGCCATCTGGGGAGGTGGCCATGTACATATTGAAGTAATTACGCTCATCCACGTCCGAGCCACT
>JAGLQE010000203.1 GCA_023137005.1 Thermoplasmata archaeon | reverse complement strand
TAATGTACAAGACCGAGAAGCATTATGGTGATATGCAGGACATGGAATTCACGATAGAGGATGGAGAGTTATTCATCCTTCAGACCAGGACTGGCAAGCGAACAGCCAGTGCGGCCATCAAGATCGCTGTCGACCTGGTCATAGCAGGTATCATTCCAAGGGAGGAAGCCCTCATGAGGATAGAGCCAGCCACCCTGAACCAACTACTTCACAAACGACTTGATCTCAGCACGAAGGTGGATTGCATGACCAAAGGCCTTCCAGCCTCTCCGGGGGCAGCAGCGGGCGAGGCGGTATTCAGCGCGGACGAGGCCCAGAGGCTGAAGGAGGAGGAAGGGAAGGATGTTATTCTGGTATCATCTGAAACATCACCCGAGGACATTCATGGAATGATAGCCTCTGAGGGAATACTGACCTCCAGGGGTGGAATGACATCTCACGCGGCAGTGGTGGCCAGGGGCATGGGAAAACCCTGCATCTGCGGTTGCGAGGAAATGAAGATAACCAAGGGCCAGTTCGAGGTAAAGGGCATGATCATCAAGGAAGGTGATTGGATAACCCTGGATGGAACCACTGGCAGTGTTTTTAAGGGGGAGATCCCCACCATCGATCCCGAGATGACATCCGAATTCAAGGTATTCATGAAATGGGCTGATTCCATTGCCCGTATGAAGGTGAAGACCAATGCCGAGGTTCCCCATGATGTTCAGGTGGCCAAGGACTTCGGTGCCGAGGGAATAGGACTGGCAAGGACCGAGCACATGTTCTTTGGTGATGACCGTCTCCCGTGGATGCGGAGAATGGTACTGGCATCCGATGAGGCGGAAAGAAAGGTCGCTCTCGATAAACTCCTTCCAATGCAGAGGCAGGATTTCGAGGAGATATTCACCATCATGGACAAGTTACCAGTCATAATCCGGCTTCTGGACCCACCACTTCACGAGTTCCTTCCCAAATCCACGGAAGAAATAAAGGAATTGAGCCAGGCATTGGATATCCCGGTCGAGAAGATCGAGGAGGCCATAGAATCACAGCATGAGTTCAACCCGATGCTGGGCTTCCGCGGTTGCAGGCTGGGTATACTATTTCCAGAGATAAACGCGATGCAGGCCAGGGCCATATTCGAGGCAGGATTGAATGTCAAGGCCAAAGGCATCACGCCCATCATCCAGGTGGAGATACCTCTCATAGGAAAACTGGAGGAATACAGGCTTATAAAGAATATCATCCAGGACGTGGCCAAGGATATGCAGATAGAAGGAAAGCTCGAATACCAGATAGGTTCCATGATAGAGGTTCCGAGGGCCGCTCTCACAGCGGATGAGCTAGCCGCGGAAATGGATTTCATGTCCTTTGGGACAAATGACCTGACGCAGATGACCTGTGGGCTGTCACGGGACGATGCTGGCAAGTTCCTCGGGCTTTATGTTGAAAAGGGTGTTTACGATAAAGACCCATTCTCATCCATTGACCAGGAAGGAGTTGGCCTTCTGATGAAGATCTGCATAGACAAGGCCAGGAAGATCAAACCAGACATGGAGATCGGCATCTGCGGAGAGCATGGTGGTGAACCTGAATCCGTGAAATTCTGCCACCGTATCGGGATAGACGATGTGAGCTGTTCCCCATTCAGGGTTCCAATTGCCAAGCTGGCCGCGGCACAGGCAGTTATAGAAGAACGCATGAAATAATTTATTTATAAAAACAAAAAGTAGCGGGGAGTCGATTTGAACGACTGATCTTCGGGTTATGAGCCCGACGGGATTTCCTGGCTACCCCACCCCGCTAAGGTGATAAAAGTAGTATCATCCCGAATAAGCATTCTTTAATAAACCTATCGGAGAGTCAGAAACCATACTGAGAATATAATTATTACTTCTGAGAACCCACGATCGCATGTTCACTACACAAATAAGATAAGTATGATTTGTATTATACTATCTAATAATAGAGGTGGAAGAAATGACGATCAACACTAGGTTAATCGCGATAGGCATTATAGGAATATTTTTATTGTCCAGCATTCCGATGAACAACTCGGCAATGCCAGTGAAAGAGAATGAAATAACAGCCGGAGAAGGGACCTTCAGGATCGCTGTTCAGGACGATACATGGTCACTGAATCCATTGGCCTTGTTCGATCTCTGTCTATGGGATCCAAGTGATTACATTTACGATTCTGCAATTAGGCAGAACTTCACAACAAAGGCCCTGACACCATACATCGCTGTTGGCTCGGCCAATGGATCCGGGGACCTGTCAACAATTAACTGGGACGATTGCACGGTCGGGAACTTCGGTTACAATGATATGGCTGATTGGGTAGACCCAGCCAAGCCAGAGATAATTGTCTTCTACGACTTCGAAAATGTCACCTGGCATGATGGTGTCCAGATGGACATAAAGGACATTATGTTCTCCTATGGTGTAGCTGCTCAGGTCCCGAAATGGAACTCCAGTGTCAATTGCCTGAAAGACAATGGAGGCATCGGAGGCAATTATACCTCCACTAACTGGCTGCATATTTACAAGGTATGGGAGAACGGAAACCAGGCAGCTTTGAAGTTCGTTCTTCAGGAACCTTTCTATTACTTTATAGAGAGCACATTATCCGTGAAGCTCCTTCCCTATCACATCTGGGGATGCACCGTGGCCGAACAGCCCTTTGACAATATGGCTATCTGGTCTGATGCTGGCTATGCTCCGGGCAATGCCGATGCCTGGGATATTGATCTTGCTAGATCATGGGACAATCCCAATCCCACTGGTAGTGGTCTTTTCGAGTTCGATTCCTGGAACCATGGGATGTCATTTAACTTTCTCACATGGCGTGATCACTTCTATGATGAGAATTATCTATATTCATCTGAAGGCAAACAACCGGGCATAGATGCGATGATATTCAAGATCTACAAGACAGCTGAGCAGTCAGTCTTGGCATTGAGAAATAATGATATTGACTACATTTTTCAAAATATACCCACTCCCTTTGTGCAGGAGGTTGCCAATGAGCCCGGATTGTCTATACAGATGTCCACATCCCCAGGATTTGCATATCTAGGATACAATATGGGAAAAGAATCCTTTGGATATGATTCTGCAGCGACTTTTCCCTATACTCCAAGTGATGACCTTGGCAAGCCTTTAAGGAATGCCATAGCTCATTGTATAGATAAGGAAACGATGGTACGACAGCTTTTACAGGGGTATGGGGGTATCGAGGCACACTCGCCGATAAACGCCATGAGCGCCTGGTTCAATGATACGATACCAATGTATGCTTTTGACCCTGGAGAAGCAGAGAACATATTGAACAACAATGGCTGGCTGGATTCTGATTTTGATGGCTGGCGCGATAGACCTGATGGCAGTGATATAGGAAGTGGGGCTGGTGGCACAATAGAGATCCTCACACCACCTGCAGACTATGATCCAATTCTGGCTCAGGTTGGTCTGATAATCGCCGCTCAGCTACAGGCTATAGGCATAAATGCTCAAGCAATTGCCATGGATTATGGAACCACGATAAATAGATTGGAGGCAAGGGATTTTGACATGTACCTGCTGGATATGGACATAGATTCCCAACCACCCGAGTTCTTCTACGATATGTTCCATTCGAACATGGCAGAGGATGGCATGAACTATTTCGGGTACATGAATAACAGCAATGACATCTTCATTGACCAAGCCAGAAGCACAAATGATGTATCAGAGGCAATGGACCGAATATGGGATTCTCAAGCTTCCATCGCCTATGACCTGCCTTTACATCCGATATATCACCGGACGATAATCGAAGCCTACAGATCGGCAAATTTCGTTGGTTGGGAGGTGGATGAGTATGGAACTCTCTTCAACATGGAGACATTAATAAATCTACGCAAGCCAGGTGACAAATGGATCGAGGCGGAATTTGTCGCACCTCCTTCAGCAATGAGTTCCAATAGCACTGCCGTCATAACGGTTATGACAAAAGATCAGGACCTGGCTCTGATGCAAGGTGTATTCGTGAAATTGAATTGCACATCTGGCTCTTTCAGTCCCTCAAGTGGAACCACCAATGCTGCAGCCAAGCTCATGGTCACCTTCACCGCGCCTTATGTTCCTCCCACCCCACAGAACATGCTCAATGGTGTCAAGGTCATAATCGAGATAGAGGAGGCGACACTTGCAGGGTATGATCCAGCCCTTCCCAAATTCCTACTCATCACTGTATATCCTGGTGATCAAGACTTCCTTTCAGTGAGTGTGGTGGCCGATCCAGATAATATAAATGATGTCGAGATAGGTGGTAGCCCTGGCTTCACGTATTTCACGGTCACGGTCTTGGATCAGGATTCTCTGCCCGTATCTGGAGTATTGGTCACACCTTCTGTGTCCCCGAGTGGACCTATTATCTCCCCATCGAATGGCACAACTGATGTAAATGGTGAGATCATCTTTTCTTTCACCTCCCATGATATCTCCTTCGATGCCGGTTTTACCTATGAGTTCGAGGTGAGCGTGCTCGTCAATATGACTGGTTATTATGATGAAACAGGCAGCACGATAATCTCTATCACGGACAGGGACAAGGTAGTCACTCCAGGCCTTGAGATATCATCGGTCTCGATGCTCAATGTCAAAGACACCAGTGCCACCATCAAATGGCTTACCAATGGACCTGCGGACAGCACGGTCAACTATTCCATTAATCCAGATCTATCATCCAATACATCTGTAACTGACCTGGTCAATTTTACAACCAATCATGTGATGACCCTGATCTCCCTAATTCCTGGTACTACCTATTATTTTGAGGTAACATCCAAAGACTTTGGAGCTGTGGCCACCGACAATAATGGGTCCAATTACTACTCTTTCACAACACCTTTGACCAACCCAGTTCCGACAGAGGGCGAATGGAGTGATCCGGACTATATTTCGAGGGATAGTTTCCTGTGGGCGGATACCTATGGGGATGATGTAATGGGATACTCTCCCTGGGGCAAGGCGGTATTCAGCTCAGACCTGGGCGACAGCTGGGGTCAGACATATGATTTTGATGGCAGGGTGGATCTTCAGGGTGGTGTGATATACAAGGCCAATATGTCTGGTGATATGCTATTATTCTCAAAGAGCCTGGACGATGGCGATACATGGTCCCTGCCTGTGAATATATTCCAATTGGATGGAAGCAATGACGGAGCCTATGGCATATCCATGTATGAATCCATTATTTTTGTCTATTCTAATGACCAAAATATGGGCTCTACCTCTATCAAATTATCAAAGAGCTTGGATCTTGGTATTACTTGGAGCGCTCCCATAATAGTTGATAGTGGCCTGTTGACGATAGACCCACTGGCAAATGAAATAGTGTATGCCAATGGAAACCTTTACATGTCGTACTTCAATATGACTGGTGGTACAATATCAAGCTGCCAGATTATAGTGATCGAGAGTTCCGACATGGGCCAAACATGGGGCAATAGGCAAGCGATCGATACAGGTGCAATATACCCCGTGATAAAAGCAAACAATAACACAATTTATGTTTCTTACATAACAGCACTGGATTCTGCAGAGTTCCTTGAAATAGAACTCATGAGTTCCAGCAATGGAATTGACTGGTCAACTCCCATCAAGGTAGGCTACATCGAGGATGTTGACGATCCAGTTATCTTACATTCTCTGGCCGTTGATTCCGGTCGTGTGTTTGTGGCATACACGGATTACCACGATCTTGCAGATGACAAATACTATGTGAGGATAAATCAAAGCATGGATGGAGGCGTGACATGGCAGGACATGGGTGATGTGACTGGTCTTGGAACCAATACAATGTACCCCTGCCTTGCCATCTCTGGAGAAAGACTTCATTTCTTCTGGACAGATGCTGGTAATGGTGGTTGGGGTGGGGGCGATGATAATCGTCTCACACTCTACAGGTACTTCCTTCTCGGAGAGGCGAACATAACCATCGACATACCTGATCCTGGCCCACAACCTATCTTATCAGGAATGGGCCCAATAGTTACAGATAATTCACCCACGGGCAGTGTGGTCCCTTCGAACTCGCTCATCACTATAACCTTCAATAAATCTATGAACCAGTCATCTGTTGAGGATGCATTGTCGATATCTCCATCAATCACTGTGATCTACTCGTGGAATGTGGGTAATACAATATTGACCATCACACCGTCTGCCAACCTATCGCAGAACACGACGTACACGGTAGAGATAAATGGCATGGCAAAAGACCTTGCAGGGTATACTTTAGATGGTAATGCCAATGGGACCTCAGATGGTACACCTATTGATGATCACATATGGACCTTCACCACATGGATAGATACTGACGAAGACGGTATCCCGGATACTACAGATACAGATGACGATGGTGATGGCGTGGATGACTCGGCTGACGATTTCCCACTTGATCCCACAGAGGACACGGACGCGGACGATGACGGTATAGGAGACAATGCCGACATCGATGATGATAATGATGGGACCTATGATGTCGATGATGATTTCCCCCTTGATCCAGATGAAGACACGGACACGGATGACGATGATATTGGTAACAATGCGGATGATGACGATGATGATGATGGCTACCTGGATATATGGGAGATAGCAATGGGGACAAATCCATTGGTCTCTTCTCATTCGCCACTAGACACTGACAATGATGGCATTCCTAATGGAGATCTAACTAATTCGGAATCCTGGATGGACACAGATGATGATGGTGACGATGTCCTGGATGCCGATGATCATGCACCTCTGAATGCAGAGATCTCCGACCCGCCAGTGGGCAGTGATGGTGCTAATGATCATACGTGGATCTTTATCATATTGATAATCGTGATAATTGGTGAGTTGCTCCTCCTTATGAGAAAGCAAGCATCTGCCAAGACATCGAGCGATACCATTGAGGACACACCCGAGACCACTGACACTATATCCGAACCATCAGAGGAACCACCTCATGACCCAGGTGCCGAGTGAATGTCAAGCGCCCCACCAGACAAAATTAAATACAATCAGGCATTATCAAAAACTATAGAATTAGGATGTGTAAAAATGGACTGGGGAATGAAAAACCGCTTGTCAAAGATAATCAAACCGAAAGATGGAAGGACCGTCATGTTAGCCGTGGACCATGGATATTTCATGGGCCCCACAACTGGCCTGGATAAGTTCACGGACATGGTGAACCCGCTCATTCCGCATGCGGACACTCTCATGCTCACACGGGGCGCATTGCGCAACTGGGTGGATCCACACACAGAAGTTCCCATAGTTCTGCGAGTTTCCGGAGGGACCAGTATCCTGAACGACGACATGCTTCACGAGGGTCAGGTATGCTCTATCGAGGATGCGATCCGTCTCAATGTATCGGGTGTGGCATGGTCAATTCTTGTAGGCGCGAAGTACGAGCGTGATACGATCCTCGGATTCACCGAAGTTGTGGACGAGTGCGAGGCTTACGGGATTCCCGTTATCGCTGTCACGGCGGTCGGAAAGGACATGGTCCGCGACTCGCGTTACATGGGTCTGGCCTCAAGGATGGCTGCCGAACTCGGAGCCCACATAGTCAAGACATATTTTGTAGAGGGCTTTGAAAAAGTAGTAGATTCTTGCCCGGTGCCCATTGTTATAGCTGGTGGGAAGAAATTGCCCGAGAACGAAGCACTCAAGATGGCACATGCGGCCATAGCGGCTGGAGCAATAGGCGTGGACATGGGAAGGAATATCTTCCAGTCCGAGAGCCCGGTTGCCATGATCCAGGCCGTGAATGCGGTCGTGCATGATAACCATACACCACAAGAGGCATTTGAGCTGTTCAATAAATTGAAGGCTTAGGATTCTTTCCTATCCTGGGTGGATGTCATCAAACCCAGAACGCCATCATGAAATAAACTCCGAACACGACCAGCACTGCTCCACATACACCGAATATTATGGCATGGCTTTTGTCTGTCCAGAGGTCTTTGCTTTTGTGCACCGAATATGACAGGAACCAGTCCCACAGAACGTCGCAGGTTTCGTGAACGATTATAAACCCAATAATCCCTATCAATCCGAACTCCAGGGCCCCGATTATTAGCGTGGCTCCGATGGTCGCCCACCAGAGTATGAAATAGGGATTTCCAACTGTGGTGACTATTCCCGCAAGTATCGGGTGGCCAGGGAAGGCCTTCTCCACGACCTCTTTATCCTCTCTCATCCGGATCATCTGTATGCCCATATAGAGCAGCAGAGCTCCTCCGCCGACACCGATGATGCCCTGCACCCAGTTATCCGTGAGTATGTAGTAAAAGCCCATGGCGATGAGTGCGATGAGTGGTATCTCGATCATCAGGTGGCCCAGGGCGATCCACAGCCCTGCATGTTTATTTTCCGAGCCTTTGGCTATGGCCGCGACCATGACCGGACCCGGCATCATGACCCCCGAGAGGGAGATGAAGCCCACCATTAGAAGGAAAATACCAAAGGATGAATCCATATTTAGCAGATTGGGATTTGGGTATTAAGGCTTTATCCATGAATTCCACACACCCCAACTTTTTATTATTCCTCCCCCATCTACCTGTGAGGGAAAATAAATGCAGAAGATGAAGTGCACGATATGCGGCTGGATATATGATCCAGAGGTCGGAGTCCCGGACCAAAAGGTAGAGCCTGGCACACCGTGGGAAGATGTGGATGGAGAATTCCGATGCCCCGAGTGTGGGGCCGTGAAGAAGTGGTTCGAGGCTGTGGAGGGGTGATCCAATGGGTGATGCAACCATGTACCAGAACCCCGCACTAACCGTAGACGCCATCATCCTGATCGATGATAAACTCCTCTTGATCCAAAGAGGCAATGATCCCTTCAAGGGATATTACGCTCTGCCAGGTGGTTTTGTCGAGTATGGGGAAAGGGTGGAAGAAGCTGTCGAGCGCGAGGTCAAAGAGGAAACCGGACTGGATGCTGAAGTTCAGGAACTGATTGGAGTATATTCAGCCCCGGACAGGGATCCCAGAGGCCACACTATTTCTGTGGTATTCCATCTAGAAGTGATCGGGGGAGAATTGAAGGCCGGGGACGATGCAGT
>JAGLQE010000202.1 GCA_023137005.1 Thermoplasmata archaeon | reverse complement strand
TAATAGTGCATGCTGGCTTTGCCATCCAGAAGTTGAATGAAGAGGAAGCAAAGGAAACCCTTCGGCTCTTTGAGGAATTACTGGCAAAGGATAATAAATAACAATTGGTCTATTTTTATAAAAATGGAGATATAAAATGCACGAGTTTGCAGTTGTTGAAGGTATTGTGAAGGCTGTTCTTGAGGAAGCTGACAAGCATAAGGCCACGAGTATCAAGGAGGTCTATGTCGAGATAGGTGATCTGGCCTTTCTGAACTCCGCACAGGTCATCTTTGCCTTCAACACCCTCAAGAAAGATACATTGCTGGCCAATGCACAGCTACTTATCGCCAATATCGAGGCCCAGGTGAGATGCAAAGAATGCGGCTATACGGGGGCCATGGAACCGGAAAAAGGAGAGGAACATCACTTTGCCACGCCCTTCATAATATGCCCGGAATGCAATGGCCCGGTCGATATCCTGACTGGCAGGCAGTGTACTGTCCGCAATGTCAGGCTCACAGTGGATGATGACGAGGAAGAGAAGGAGAGTGAGTGACAGTGATCGATCTCAATAACAGAAAGATGGCGGCCGATGTACTGGATAAGATAAAGAACTCTGGAGTAGAAGCCAAGTTCATGCATGTCTGCGGCACCCATCAGGATACTCTAGTTAGAAATGGTCTGGACGCCATGCTGGCCGAGACTGGAATCAAAATACTTCAGGGTCCTGGCTGCCCGGTCTGCGTTACCACGCCCAATGAGATAGAGGAGGCCATTAAACTCGCAGACTCAGGTGTGGTCGTCACGGTATTTGGTGATATGTTCACTGTCCCGGGAGAGAAGAGAAGCCTGGCGCATGCGAAAGCAGACGGCGCGGATGTGCGCATCGTCTACTCGATCATGGACGCCCTTGCGATGGCCCGTGATTCTCCTGATAAAGAATTCATGTTCATGGGCATCGGCTTTGAAACAACCACCCCCGCAACTTCCTTTGCCCTACTGAGCCAGCCACCCGATAATTTTTCAATCTTATCTTGCCACAGGACTGTTCCCAAGGCACTTCGGGCCCTCATAAATATGGGAGAGGTCAGGCTTAATGGACTCATCGAGCCAGGGCATGTCAGTGCCATCATCGGAGAAGAGCCGTACAAATTCCTATCCGAGGAGTACAATATCCCTCAGGTCATTGCTGGCTTCGAGCCATTGGACCTCTTGATGGGGATCTACATGTTAACTCTGCAGGTCAAAGAAGGAAGAGCAGAATTGGAGAACGAGTACTTCCGAGTTGTGAAGCCAGAGGGCAATCCAAAGGCGATCGAGGCTATGGCACAGACCCTTGTGGAATCTGATGTGAAATGGCGCGGCTTCCCAGTTATTCCAGAGACTGGCCTTGAGATCTCCGACAAATACGATCAATTCAATTCACGAAAGAAATATGAAGATTTATTATCACCCATTTGGGACATGGATTACCCTGAACCAGCCGGGTGCAAATGCGGTGAGGTTCTGAGAGGTATATTGGACCCACAGGACTGCCCATTGTTCGGGAAGGCCTGTAAGCCAGGGAGCCCGGTTGGGCCGTGCATGGTGTCTTTCGAAGGCGGTTGCTCGATCGCGTACAAATATCAACGGAAATAGAGATCGAGCATAGCCCGAAATAATCTATTTGTTAAATATAATTCTATTTGATTATATAATTACAATTATAATAATTATAACATATATTTAAATTTATAAAATTAATATTATAATATTATCTAAATAAATCAATGACCAGCCCCACCATCTCCTCCACCGCCTCCTCAACCTGCGAGGTCATGTGGTCCACCGGAGATGCATCTATCATCTGCACGGATATCACCCATATCTCCTCGGGTAGCTCGCCCATTCTTTTGGAGATGTCCAGGGAGGTGAACAGGTCCCAATCATGCAGGCTGTATCCTTGTGTTTTCAGGGTCTGAACCTCATCTGGCCTGAATTTCCTTACTTCGGCAGGCTGGCCACCGAACTGGGCTGCGTCGATTATTACTACCCGATCATAATCCGCAATGACATGAACGAGATTGATCCCGCCAGTTCCCATCTCCACATAATCGATATCCTCGGGTAGCTCGGATTTACGGCCCTTCAGCTTGTTCAGGACCGCAATTCCGGCACCGTCATCTCCCATGAGGGGATTGCCAATTCCGATTATCGCTTGCTTCATATTGAATATTGCTCCAGGTAATTTGAACAAAAAGGTAAAGGTGGAAGGGGCTTAAAACCCCTTCCATTCACTGCTACATCCCAGTCGGGAATTATCTCTTCCACTGCACGTCCAGGTAATGGGTCGAACAGCTTATGCACGGATCGTATGCTCTAACGAGCATTTCCAGAAGTAATTCTATCTCTTTCTCTGGCTTGTCAAGTATGGTTGGTGCGAAAGCCTGGAAGTCCAGATTGATATTGTTGTGGTTCTGGTTGGTGGGTATGATGCAGTTGGCCTTTGTACAGATCCCTTTGTCATCGTACGTGTAGTCATGGAATAATATTCCACGTGGCACATCCACGGCTCCGATGCCGCGGCCAGCCTTCACCTCGAACTTCGGCCTCTCATTGACATCCACTCCCATCTCTATGAGCTTGTCTATCTGGGCGAGAGTATCTTCGATGCTGTGAACGATCTCCACAAGCTGGGCAACATTGTTCATGTAGGGATTGTGGTTGACCGGACTCAGTCCGAACTTGCCTGCCCATTCCTTTGCCAGTGGTCCCAGTTTGTCATAGTTGAGATTGAACCTTGCCAGTGCGCCGACCATGTATGAATCTCTCTTGTGCTTGGTGTACTTGGCTGTCGAGTGGGGCACGACGAACTCATTGGTTATGTCCAGGTATTGCTCGACCGGCCACCTTCCACCATCCGTGGAGCCGATGTCCCCATCATAGAGGGCGTAGTCATCATCCGCTGTCAGTGCGATGAACTCGGTTTCCCTGTTGAAATCAGGCAACTTGTGGGCATTGGCCAGCACGATCTCTGCAACTGCTACAACATTCGGAATGGCATCTATCCATTTCTGCTTCATCTCCTTCAATTGCTTTTCAGAAGGTATGTGGCTGAAACCACCAGGTATGAGGCTCACGGGGTGAACCGTCCTTCCGCAGATGAGATTAGAGTATTCATTGGCCAGCCTGTGCAATCCCACGATCGTGAGAACTGCATCGGTGTGGCTGCTTGCCAGTGGTATCACACTTGGGGCTCCCAGAAGGTCGGGTGCGACCAGGTATCCAACATGCAGGATATGGCTCTGGAGGTTCTCCGCGTGTGTGGCCAGCTTTCTCAGTATCCGGGTCTGCTCCGATATCTGAATATCCATCGCTGCTTCCGTGGCCTTCAGGGATGCCAGGCTGTGCCCGATGGAGCATATGCCGCATATCCTTGATGTGATGTGACTGAGTTCGGTATAGGGCCTTCCTCTGACAAATGACTCGAAGAACCTTGGGGCTTCAGAAACCTGCCATTGGACAAATTCCACGGTCCCGTCTTTCGCATTCAGTACGATATTGCCGTGACCTTCCACTCTGGTCAGGTGTTCTACATTGATATTTATCTCACTCATTGGGATCCCTCCTCTTTGTCTTCGTGATCACGATAATTGTACATGGTCCTCTTGGTCATTATCTCATCCGGAGATAGGCCGTATTTCTTAAGGACCTCGGCATGTGCCTGGGTATGTGGATGGTCCACGTATCCCCTGCAGGCCTCGCATTCGCCGCCGTGGGTGGGACATGGAGCCCCGCATCCGGCCCTGGCAACTGGTCCCATACAGAAACCACCCAGTTCGAACACGCAGATATTCTCATTCTTCTTGCATTCCACGCAAACCGGGTAATCGGGTATGGGGAGCTTCTTGCCGGTCAGTAGAGCAATAAGGACCTTGGCGAACTCCTGGGAGTCGATGGGGCATCCAGGTATGGTTGCATCCACCTTGACCACCTCGCTAACTGCTCTGTGCCTCGGCTGGGCGAAGAATGGATTGTCATCTCCTTTAGTTATCTCGGAGCCGGGGTGTCTCTCATACACTTCGGCCTTGTTCTCCTCGGGGGTCCACTGGTTACCCAGTCTCTGGACTCCGCCAAGATGAGCGCATGCTCCGATGGTTATCAGGATACTGGCTTGCTCCCTTATCTTCTTTATCCTCTCGACATCTATGGGCCTGGTTATTGAACCCTCGATGATGGCGATATCGTAATCATCCGAGTGCTCTTTCATTGCCTCCCTGAAGGAAACTATGTCCACCAGTGCCAGTACGTCAAGGAGTGCCTCTTCCAGGTTCACGACCTGAAGCTGGCAGCCCTCACAACTGGCGAAGTCGAAGAATGCTACTCTTGGTTTTTCACTCATGAAAACGCCTCCGGTTGATCTATAATGTCTTTATAATTGAATACTGGCCCCTCTTTACAGACATACACACCGTTTATCTGGCAGTGTCCGCATTTGCCGACCCCGCACTTCATGCGCCTTTCCAGAGATACGATGATATTCTCTGGGGGCATTCCCATGTTCAGAAGGTCGCGGTTCACGAACCTGTACATGATGGGGGGGCCAACAACTATGGCGTATGTGTTCAGCGGGTCAAAGGTGACAAGCGGCATGATAGTGGTGATCACACCTATCTGGCCATTCCATGTCTCGCCTTCTGCACAGGTATCTACCGTCTTGTGCATTTCCACATCTTCCATGTTCTCCCACTGTGCGATCTCGTCCTTGAAGAGAAGCTCGGTGGGATCCCTGCAGCCGTAAAGGATCATCACCTTTCCGTAGTGCTGGCGATTGTTCACCACATACTTGATGAGTGAACGCATTGGAACTATACCCAGGCCTCCGCCGATGAATAGAAGGTTCTTTCCTTTCATCGCTGCGGTGTCAAAGCCGGTTCCGAAGGGGCCGCGAATTCCGATCTTGTCTCCCTCGCTCAAAGAATGGAGCTTGTTCGTGAGATCCCCGACATTCCTTACAACGAGCTGGAATGTATTTCCTCCAGGTGGTGATGATACCGATATCGGTGCCTCGCCCACTCCAAAGATGGATACCTCGACGAACTGTCCTGGCTGGTGTCCCAGTGGCTGACCATCATCCAGACCTATCTCGAAGAATGTCTCTTTCTCTGTCAGCTTCATCATCCTCCTGATGGTAGCGGTCCTTGGTATGTAGAGGGAATCACTGGCTATTATGTCGAGATCTGATATTTCTGGCACATGTGATACATCGGCATCTGGAATTGTGTCCATTGTCGATTCGGCCAGTTTATTTATGAGATTCAGGGGGTCGGCTATGTCTGGTATACAGGCGCTTGAGCATCTGCCGCAACCCACACAGGCAACGAATCCCAATGCATCTGGCAAGTACTTGCCCTTACGGTTTATCCTGTGCCGGTACCTTTCCACGATATCCTCACGGAAGATCTCTCCTGGTGCTACCTTTGTGAAATCCCTCAGAAGACAGCCATCCCAGGTTCTTGTCCTCACGCCCGAGTTAAGGTCAAGCCCAACCTCATCATTGACATCGTAGCAGAAACAAGTTGGACAGACAAGTGTGCAGGAACCGCAAGCCAGACATTTCTCAGCCTGCTCTTTCCATACATTACTTTCATAATTAGTGGTCAGTAGCGAGTGCCATCCTTTTGGTCCGACCTTGAGCCCCCTTATGGCCTTTCCCATGGCCTCTTTCTGGGCAGCCTTAGTTGCCTCCACGTCCTGTGGATGAGCATCCCTGGTGACAGCCCTGGCAAGTAGCTGGGCCCCATCTGGTGTACCGGGAAGAACAGCATAGGAATCGCCCAGGTCCGTAAGCATAAGGTCGAAATGAAGATCAGGTTGTCCAGCATCCTTCATCAGGTCCCCATAGAAAGCGGTCTCAGATGCTTTCATGGGGGTCATACCGATGAGCAGCGAGTTTTTCCTCTTTGCCAGATATACATCATCCACATTAGTGTCAAGGAAATACTTGTCCATCTGTTGAATGGCTACCAGATCATACGGGTGCACCCCGACGATGACCTTCTTCTTGTCCAGAGCAGGGGTCCTGGCGGTACCAGTCGCAATATCGAACACCATCATGGTCTCGTATTGCGGAAGGAAATACTTCTTTGGTGGAAGTATGGTCACATCATAATCAAGCCTCAGCTCGGTTGCTGAGTCTATCGGTCCAAATACAAACTTCTCTCCTTTTGCCTTCACTCCCTGTACATCCAGGGTATCATCCTGGATCAGAGCATTGACAAAGGCTTGGAAATCTTGTTTTGATATTATTTTCATTCTTTCTCCTCCTTATTGATCAATTAATGACTTTTAATGCCTCGAACCCAGATGGAGTGTAGCGAAGCTCGAATATATCTGTTGTGTGATTCACACCTCTCATCTTGATGATCTGTATCTGTCTCTGGTTTTTTGTAGGGCCAACTTGCTCCATCGACAGCTTGATTATTCCATCAGCCAAGAAATCTATGTCATGCTTGCTGAATTTTGGTGAGCCTTGGGTCATCTCGGTTATGAGGAAGGTCGTTACTCCCAGTCTCTTCAGCCATTTGAAGAAGTAGAACAGGTCGTCCCTTGGATTGTCCATCTTGAACATCATCTCCACGACGGGTAGAGAATCTATCACCAGCAGATCAAATCCCATGGCATTCTTCAAGGTCTCCAATTGCCTCTTGAAGGTCTCAAGGTCCAGCTTTCCTGATGTGTCCTCGACATAGGCCCCAGCATCCTTGTTCATCTTCATCCATTGCTCCCTGGTAGTGGTGAGGTCGTATAGGTTCAGCCTTCCTTCGGCATTGTCATCCATTCCGAGCTTTGTCAGGTGGTACATGAAATTGTCCCGATCCTGCTCCAGTGTCAGGTAAAGGGCCTTGGTCTCCCCATCCTGAGCATTGGCCATCAGGGTGCGGTAAGCGAGTGTGGATTTCATGGTCCCTGGCGTTCCTGCCAGAAGGACTATGTGCTTGTCAGGTATGCCTCCGTCCATCTTGTCATCCAAACCGTTTATGTTTAACTTGTATGTTTTATCCATCTTGATATCCTCCTTTTCAAGTCCAGACAGCATATTATCATCCAGACCTTCTTCTTGGAAATTGTCCGTGCAATACTGGGTGCTTATTTAAGGATAGTGATAATTAATGCTGTTAAAAGTATACAATATGGCACACATCACCCAAAATAGTAACAATAGTGATAAAATATTAATAAAATGACGTTTCATATTATTGGATATATTGAAACATACTGAATATC
>JAGLQE010000201.1 GCA_023137005.1 Thermoplasmata archaeon | reverse complement strand
AGGGCTCTGATCTATGCATAATCAGTGTAGTTCTGATCCTCGTTCTTGTGGTATTCATTATCATAGTCTTACTGGCTAAGAGGAATGATTATTGACGTAAACTACCAGGCCCTAAAGACCTAGCGTTCACGTTGCTGGCCTGGAAGTTTACATCTCTGGGGGGCCATAACCCTGACTCGCAGAGATAAAACCTCTGCGTTAAGAAGCTAGCACATTGCCGGGTTACGGCAGATTACTTATTAGTGGCGGGCCAATTCATCCCCGGCCTGAAGACCGGGGGATGCTTGACCTGTTGCACTAAGATGACGTACCCTCGATAATGGATATCATCTTGTGTATGTCGATCTCATCATTCAGAGAGTAGATGATGTCCTTGCCCCGCCTGTTCTTCCTTATGATATCCGCGGCCATTAATCTTTTGGCATGCCAGTTGACCGTAGAAGGATGAATGCTCAATGCCTGGGAGAGCATTAGTTGGTTCATGTTATCCCCCTGTGCTAGCACCTTGACGATGCTCCGGGTCGTATCATTCCTGAGGGCGGAAATAACGGCCTTGTACTCCGAGCCATTGGTGAATCGGCTGTAGCCATTTTGATTGACATAGTAATGCTTGTACTTGCCCGGTTTGTGCGATACGATCTTATCACTGACCTCCAGAACATAAAGATGATGTCTCGCACTGCTGGATGACATATCGAATTCCTTCGTTATACGGGCCAGGTGTTCTCCAGGATTCTCCGAGATGAAATTGTATATGTGTTTTCGAATACCAGCCATGATATCCTCATTGCTCAGCCTGGCGAACATGAGGGCGAAGATAATGGCACAAACAACAATGTAGCCAAGGGACTGGAACACCCAACCAATGGAGGAGGCATCGGCCCCCAGGGTGGCAGAGCTTTCATCAGCATCCTCTGAATAAGGTAGAAGAGCCAGACTTGAGCTATTGCTCAACTCACTGGACTGATTATCATACACCACCTTGTAGGCACTGTCCTCGTAGATCCAGAGATCCCTTTCAAGATATTCATCATCTATTACATCTGTAGAGCCAGCTCCAATGGTTGGGGATTCCGAGGATGTATTGTCTGCGGATGTGTTCCCATCATCTGGCGTGGCCGGCACATAGGCGATATCATAGGACCCATTATCTAACCAGTACACGGGCTCATTGGACAGGGTGTCATTGGTATAGACAATGAAATTTATTTCATTGTCTAGGTCATACTGATAGTCATCCCCTCCTTCAAGGCCAGATGTATCATCCTCGTAGCTTCCAGCATCCCCGGTCCTCCATACATCCTGTGGAATGATCATCCCGAGCCCGATCACCAGGATCATGGCAAAGGTGAAGATGAGAAGCCATTTCTTCCCTGTCATTGATTAAATCATGGGTATTCATTATTAAAAGGTTTGTGGCACGATGATGCAATTGAAAGCATAAAAAAAGAAATGGACAAGGCGAGATTTGAACTCGCGCCCTCTTCCATGCCAAGGAAGCGATCTTCCGAGCTGATCTACTTGCCCATTTTGAGTATGCTCAATGATATTGAGTATGAGGGCGAATCATTGATGGGATAAAAGGATTTTGGGTGTAAACTAATATATCCCATAATCCACATTACGAGTCTGATGGACACTATCACCCAGATGGAGAAGATGTTCGCCCCCAGGTCGGTCGCCATAATAGGAGCTTCGGACAGGGATGGGAGCATAGGCCACAGCTTGGTCAAGAACCTGGTCAATGGAGGGTTTGAAGGAGATGTATTCCCGATAAACCCCAGATATCCAGAGGTCTTTGGAAAGAAATGCTACGGGAGCATCAAGGATATTCCGATCGTGCCTGACCTGACACTACTAGCAGTACCTGCGGAAGTATCGAATGCCACGATAAAGGAAGCCTGCGAGCACGGGTGCAGGATGTTCATAAACATCGCATCTGGCTTTGCAGAGGTTGGTCGCCGCGATCTGGAATGGGATATGAAAGAGACCCTTGCAGAATACGGAGCCAGAATGCTCGGACCCAATGTCTTTGGTGTCTATTCTGCCAAGGCGAGTATGAACGCGACCTTTGGCCCATCGGTTGTCAAGCCTGGAAATGTTGGCCTCATATCACAGAGCGGGGCACTGGGTGTCGCACTCATGGGAAAAACTGTGACAGAGGGCATTGGGCTTTCTGCAGTTGTCAGTATTGGTAACAAAGCAGACATCTCCGAATGCGAGGCACTTGAATATCTGGGTCATGATGATATCACCGAGGTTATTTTCCTTTATTTAGAGGGGGCGAAGGACGGGCGTAGATTGATGGATATCGCCAAGAAAGTGTCCAAAAAGAAGCCGATAATCGCTATCAAATCAGGAAGTTCCGAGAAGGGGGCACTGGCCGCGGCCTCGCACACTGGCTCATTGGCTGGCTCGGATAAGATCTTCACCGCGGCTCTCGAGCAGGCTGGTGTTCTTCGAGCATTGAATCTCGAGGATGGTTTTGGCTGGCTTAGAGCAATGGCCGATCTTCCGATACCAGAGGCTGAGGGCATGGTCATTGTCACCAATGGAGGAGGGATCGGTGTTATCTCTTCTGACTCGGCTGAGAGATATCGAGTTCGGATGCTGGATGACACGGAAATGCTGGAGGAACTGTTCAGACCCACCATGCCATCCTACGGCAGCACGAAAAATCCCATTGACATCACTGGCCAGGGGCAGAACAAGGAATATGAGATGGCCCTTGACATCGCATTGGAGGATGACAGGATACCCGCGATAGTTGGATTATACTGCCAGACAGCGACAGGCGACCCCACGGAGATAGCGGAGGCCGCCATATCCAGTATCAAGAAGAGCAAGAAGAAAAAGCCCATCGTGTTCTCCATGGTGGGAGGAAAGGGAATTGCGGAATCCATCGCGGAACTCAACCTTGCTGGCATACCCAGTTACGCTTCTCCAGATGGAGCCATGTCCGCCATGGGGGCCCTGTACAAGAGATATCGCAGGCTGAAAGTGGAGGATGAGGAGCCAGAGGATTTCCAGATGGACCTTGAAAAGATCAAGAGCATCATAAAGAACACCTGGGACAAGGGCATGTCCAACCTCACAGAGGATGATTGTAATCTTATACTGAAAGAAGCCGGATTGACCTTCCCTAGCTCGGCAGTTGCCAAGAACCTGGAGGAGGCGAAGAAGGTGGCCAATGAGATCGGCTATCCAGTGGTGATGAAGATACTGTCTCCGGATATTCTTCACAAAACAGAGTTCGGAGGCGTGAGGCTGGACCTGGAGGATGATGAGGAATTGGAGATCGCCTACGAATCCATCATGGCCACCGTGCGGAACAGGTTCGATAAGGCCAGGATAAATGGGGTCATGATAACCAGCATGATCAAGGACGCGACTGAAATGATATTAGGATTCTCTCAGGACCCTTCTTTCGGGCCGGTCATCATGTTCGGAATGGGCGGGATCTACGTAGAGATCCTGCAGGACGTGGCCTTCCGGGTCGCCCCCATATCCAGGAAGGAGATAATGGGCATGATCAGGGAGATCAGTTCATACCCCATACTTGCCGGGGCCAGGGGCAAGAATTTGAGAGATATAGAAGCACTGGCCGATGCAATTTCAAGAATATCTTATCTATCCAATCACGTACCCGAGATAGTGGAGCTGGACATCAATCCACTCATGGCCATGGATCAGGGAAAAGGATGCCTGGTGGTGGATTCAAGAATGACAATAAGGGGTGAAGTGAAATGAAAAAATTGATAATCACATCAACCAGGACTCATGCAGGGAAGACGACGATAGGCACTGGAATAGCCATGAACTCCAATATGGATTGCGGTTATTTCAAGCCACTGGGCGATAGGCCAGTCTATTCAAAGAAAGCATTGCTGGACCGGGATACCGAGGTATTCAAGGAATGGCTGGGACTGGATGTGGACCCCAATGATTGTAGCATCGGCTTCGAGCATGAGAAGATAAGATCATCATGCCAACTGGAAGGGGCGAGCCAGACTCTCATTGACAAGTTCGAGAAGGTATCTGCTGGAAAGGAATTGATGATCATCGAGAGTGGTAGGAATTTCACCTTTGGTAGCTCGCTTTGTATGGACGCAGATTCACTGGGCAATACCCTTGGCGGAGATATCATTCTGGTGACCGAGGGGGATGCCAGGCTCATAATCGACAAGGTCATAGCCGCGGCCAAGGTCTTCAGGTCCACGGATTCTAAACTTGCTGGGGTCATTGTCAACAAGGTGTCTGAGGAAGATGAATACATGCTGGACGAGGATATCATTCCCGCCCTCGATGAGGAGAATGTCAATTATCTGGGTCATGTGCCACTCCATCCTGAACTGGAAAAGGCACGAACGGCACTCGTCGTGGAGAAACTACATGCCAAACTCGTGGCCGGAGCTAATGGCCTGGACAAGAGGATACAGAAGGTCATGGTCGGAGCCCTGAGTGCGGATGCCGCCCTGCGGATGCCCGCTTTCCAGAACGAGGGGAAGATGCTGATCACTGGTGGTGACAGGGTGGATCTCATCCTGGTCTCCCTATCCGAAGACACCGCTGGCATCATATTGACCAATAATGTACTGCCACATCCGAGAATCCTTTCCAAGGCCGATCAACTTAATGTGCCAATAATGTCCGTGCCGATGGACACCTACACGACCGCCAAAATGGTCGAGCACATAGTTGCTGAGCTGATGCCGGATGATCTGGAAAAGAAGGAATTGATCAAGAACCTGGTCAAGGATGGCGTGATATTGGACAAGATCCTATGAATTACGATAAGGACAAGGTTGCTGAATTGTTCGATGGTAAGGTAGAACATATCGAAAGCAGACCGGATGATGCGATGTTCAAGCAGGTGGGTTCAAAGGCATTGGATGCACTGGAATTGAATTCCGATGATACTCTTTTGGATGCTGGAAGTGGATCTGGCAGGAATGCGATAAAGGCATCGAGGTCGTGCTCCCGGGTAATCGGCATGGACATAAGCCGCAAGAGCCTGGAGAGGGCTGAAGAAAAGGCATCGGAAGAGGGATTGGACAATCTGGAATTCCTGTATGGTTCCATCGAAGACCCGAATGAGAGTACGGATCTCACTTCTTACGGCATCAACAAGGTCCTTGTAAATTACGCACTACATCATCTACCAGATGAATTGAAGAAGCAGGGATTGACAAACCTGGCAGGGATAATGAAAAGACCTGGCCGGATGGTGATAGGCGATATCATGTTCTTCGAAGATCCAGAAGCCCATTTAGAAAAGTTCGAAGAGGTTGGCTGCGATGGTGGTGAGCACGATCACCCAAGCACTGTGGAGTTCCTGAAAAACACCCTTGAAGGCCTGGGAGCGAGTGTCCGGGTAGAAAGACTACATCCGCTGGCAGGGATAATGATAGCGGACTTTTGATGTGTTTAAGACACTCTATAGATAATACAATATATCTTTCATTAACTAGATTAGTTAATAATGTAGTATAATTACATAAGTTAGTATTTCGAACTGATAGTGATGCCAACTAACCAATGTATAAGATATAGTATTACCACACTATTTACTACTTAACAACCGGATTCGTCCTCAGCCAGTCAATATCAGAAACATACAACTTCCTTATATCTTTGAGACCAAGAAGTGCCATTACCAGCCTTTCCAGGCCCAATCCCCAGGCAAGCACCGGATGTTCTACTCCAAATGGAGCGACGACCTCTGGCCTGAATATTCCAGCCCCACCCAGTTCCATCCAGTTGCCATGATGTTTTATCTCGGGCTCTATACTGGGCTCCGTATACGGGAAGTAACCTGGTCTAAGACGGATATCATCAACACCCATCCGATGGTAAAACTCCTTGATCAGGCCGGCCAACATATCCATATTGGCACCTTCCTCCATGACTATTCCCTCTATCTGGATGAACTCGGGAAGGTGGGTGGCGTCCACGGCCTCCTTTCTGAATACCCTTCCGATACTGAAGACCTTGAGCGGGGGGTTGGGATTGTCCCTGAGGTAGCTGATCGTATTGACTGTCGTGTGGGTTCTTAGAAGGGCCTGCTGTGCCACTTCCGATTTCCAATCATAGCCCCAGCCATCGGAATCAGAGTCGCCTGATTCATGCATGGTCTTGATCTTGTCAACTATCTGATCATCGGGAAGTGGAATGGTAGCAGGGTTCTTGAGATAAAGAGTATCGTGCAATTCCCTGGCCGGGTGGTCCTGGGCTGTGAAGAGCGCATCCATGTTCCAGAAGGCGGAATGAACATAATCTGATTCTATCTCCGTGAATCCCATATCCAGGAATATCCTGCGTATCATGTCAATATACTGCTGGAGCGGGTGCCTGCGGCCTCCATGGATATTCGGAGCGAAAGCATCCACATCATAAGGTCTGATGCTTCCCTGCTTCCAGCTACCGTCCTTGATCATGTCTTGAGTGAGTTGTGATATATCCTCTCCGAGGTCGAGACCGTCTTTCACGATCTCCAGCCCATGAGGCATCAGTTCCATCTTTCTCACGATCACTTCCCTCTCCACAAGGATGTCCTGTCTTTTCTTCAGCTGGCCTATGACGCTCTCATCAAGCTCGCCCAGAGGTGTCTCTCCACCTGCCAGCTTTTCAATCAGTATCTCGTCCTTCCCCTTCTTGGTGATGTGATCCCGGCCCAGCTCGGTCAGCTCAAGAACAGTGTCAACACCCTGCTTCTGTATGGTGACCCATCCTTTCCGTTTAAGCCAGCCCATGGCTATCGAAACCTCTTCATTTCTTAATTTCTTGGAGCCACGTAGCTCCTCAACTGTTATGGAGCCATGATTCTTGTCAATGAGCTTGAGAGCCCTTCTTTCCGGGAGGTCCGAGCCTGCCAGTCTTTTAGAGGATAGGGAATAGAACAGATCAATGCCTTCATCTATCTTGAGCAATGACTTGGATTTTAGCCACGAAGAGGAATTCATGACATCCACCATGGTCATCATATTTGTCTGAAGATCCTGACCCTCACTTGACCTCAATGATTTGGATATGGCGGGTTGTATCTCTCCTATCACCTGGCCTAGTATCTTTCTCTGCAAAGGGACTTCCAGGTCAACGAGTATGTGGGAGATATGCTTGACCAGTATTGTGATTATTCCCCCTTCCAGCTGTCTGTCATTATCGGCCCTTATGGCTGCCAGTTCCATCATCATCTCGGATATCTTATTGTCACCCAGGCTTCTGTCATAATCATCGAGTATGTCATTGAGCTGTGTCTTGAGAACATCTGTCAGCTTATTAAGTCCAGCTGGTAGGGCTTGCTCTATTACCTCCTCAGGAGTGCCTTTACCATCTAGCTCGTATATGGCCATTAGAACTCGCTTTTCATTACGGCTGAGCTCGTGGCGAATATTGGGATCTACATCTCCGGTCATCCTATGGTGATTGCGGTCTTAAATAAAATCCTTTTGAGGGGGAGAATTAAAAAAAGATCAAGGAAAACGTGATTTTTTTGGGTAATATATTAAGTTTTGAAACAATGATTTAAAAATATGATTAGAAAATAAACTTTAATGGGAGAAAATCACAATTAAATAAAAAATAATGCATTATTACGAATAATACATCCTATCACCAATATTTAAGGCATAAATCCTCAGCCATGATCATGAGATTAAGAAGGAGTATTAACAATCTTTAAATACCCCTAGGGGGAAGGTATATATACCTCCAAAAGAATGTCATTGTATACAAAATGTATGCAGAACGTATGAGGTGAATAAAATGCTCTACAGAGAAAGACCGCAGATGGAAAAAGTGAGAACCACCACTGTAGAGACTTCCAGAAATGACGAATGTTACAACGATGATTTCGTTGAATGTTTGAAGAACGCATTGAAGATCATGGAATCAAAACAATAATTGTGGTGGTAGAAAAATATGGCAGCTATAAAGTTGAACAGGAAGGACAAGAGCGATACGATAATGCTCCAAACCAGCCTGGGCATTGTCAATGAGATCTATGCCGGCAACAATAAATGGCTTATGTCCAAGATGGATGGCACAAGTGCCATGCGCTGGAAACCCATTAACCAGGACCTGGAGGATTCACTATGATGTACGGTGAGGGAGATATCATAGAGGAAGAATTCTGTCAATGCATCAATTGCAGACTGGCAAGAATGGAAAAACAGATCTCTTCTATACAGGACGACTTTCAGAAGTTCCTTGAGGAGAATGGTGGAGCCAAGCTCCCCCGATAATATCACGATTACTCTTCCCCCACGAGGTTGGGTACAACCCAACCTCACCCTTTTTTTTGTTCAGTGTGGAAGCGAAAGCTCTCTTGACATAATTCTGCTATAATTACAAAATTGTATAACTATAAGATAGGATATAGATCAAAATATACCCCTGGCTGAATGATCGTCATTAAAAGAAATCTTGGGAGCTTTCATTAAGGCTTGGTGCAAATTCAGTGCCTGTATCTGAGGGAAGGGCTTCTAATGGCTAAGGAAACACCTAGGTTTCTATTTCCTCCTGCATGAATGACCAGCATTGCTGGCAGGCTAATATCTTATCACGAAAAATCCTACAGTCTTCCTCAGAGCACATCTATCCCATCTCCAACCCCTTATAGAATTATATAAATATATAAATTTTGGTTGTTAGATTAAATTTAAGGCTGATACTATTATTCAATAAAATGAAAGATGATCCGGGCCTTGAACGACCCGGATATTTCTATTCATCCAGCTTACTGGGTTTGACCGAAGAAGCCTCTCATTACCGGGTGCATCTCCATCATCTGCTCCCTGCCAATGGCCTCATAGGTCTGTATCATGATGCCCACGGCAAGCAGAACACCCGTACCACTACTGTTACCCACTGTTCCCAGAAGGTCAGCAAAGGCCGCTAGAGCTCCCACTATGGCACCACTTAATACCGTGACTACCGGAATATACCTCTCAAGCACTTTCTTGAGTATACGAGGGTCTCTCCTGAAACCCGGTATCTGCATACCACTACCCTGGATCTGTTCTGCCACGGATTCCGCACCCATGTTCGTCGTATCTATCCAGAACTTTGCGAAGAGGATCGAACCCAATATCATGGTACTCATGTAGATCACGACACGGGCACCCACCTGCCATACTGTCTTTTCAGGCGGGAGATAAGATGGATTGAACAATGGTAATAGCCAATCGGGAATACCTTGTATCGTGGAAAGATACCACGCCAAACCACCGGACGGAGCTGACGCTCCTTCCAGATAATAACCTAGAGCCGGATTGTGACCCAATATGGGTAGATCCGAGAAAAAGGGATTGGACCAGAAGAGCATGGCGAACATGCTTACATTGGCCAGCACTGCGGCGATAAGAATGACAGGTATATTGGATGCGTAAATGAGCTTGATAGGATATCTGCCCCTCGCGCCTCTGGCACTCTCATGGGCCAATGGTAATTCAATACGACATGATTCCGCATAGGCCACGAATAGGAAAATGACTATCGTTCCCACCAAAGCGATTATCGGATTGGGAGGAGCTATCAGCAATTGCTGATAGTATCCACTATTGGTCATGCCTGAAGCTGGAATATGAGTGAGGAAATATATGGTCTTGGGAATGGTTCCTGCAGGTGGATTGGCTATACTGGGAGCCATGGAAGAATCTATAGGCAGCCAATTAAGAGTTCCCGTGAACATCTGTTGCGCCACACCAGCAGCGATGAATAGACTGATACCACTTCCAACTCCCCATTTGGACACTGTTTCATCCATAAGGAATACAAGATAACTTCCGAAACATAGCTGGATTATGATGACCAGCATTCCTAAATTCTCACCTTGACCTGCCCAGACATTTTCCAGACCAGCGCCCAAAGCGACTGAAGGAGTGAGGTATCCGTACACCTGTGGAACGGACTCAACAACTATCATGATTATGACCAGGAGCTTCTGTGTTCCCTGGTAAACGGCCTTGTCCTCATCATCGGTCAGGTCAAGTTTTATGATCTTGGCACCGACGAACAACTGCATGATGATAGACCCTGTGACTATCGGTCCTATACCAAGATGCATAAGTGAACCCTGTGCCCCTGCCATGATAGTACGATAGCTGGCAAACAGATCTATGGTGCTCTCGTGATCCAAGCCGTAGATCATCACATTTGTCAAAATGAAATAAAGTACGAGGATCAGAACAAGCCACATCATCTTCGTTCTGAAGTGGACATGCCCCTCTGGCTGGCTGACAGCCGGAAGCCTGTCTGTGATAGGCTTCAGTGCGTATAACATACTTTTTTTGTCATCCTCTGCCATATAATCACTGACCTTGGTTATTTAGATTATTACTTTTTATCTTTCTTTTTAGCTGGAGCCTTTGCGGGTTTGTCCTCTTGGAGGATCTTTACCTCGCCACCAGCGTCTTCGATCTTTTTCACGGCCTTCTCTGTGGCTTCATCGACCATCACGACGACCTTGGTATTGGCCTTCCCAGTTCCCAGGAGCTTGTCGATGCCCAGGTTCTTGAGGTTGACGGTAACCGTGCCATCCTTCTTTCCAGCCTTTCCGTCTGCGACGAAGGAGTCCAGATTTTCCATAAGGGCTCCGACATTCATGGTCTCGGGAATGTTGTAAAGTGATGGGTCGCGGTTCATCCCATGGCGGCCGAAATAGTCTGGGTGGTATTTAACAGTAGTTATGTATTTGTGCTTATGCAGACCTGCCTGACCTCTTCCGCCTCTCTTACCTGCACCCCTACCTGCTTTCTTGCCACGGCCGTGGGTCCTGCTACCTCTGTGTCTCTCACATGTCCTACTCATCAGGCATCACCTTTCTTATCATCTGCTGCTTTTTTAGCAACTGGCTTCTTGACTGGAACTGGTTTGGACTTGGGTTTCTCAGTTTCTGCTTTTGGAGCGACCTTCTTGACTGGAACTGGTTTGGACTTGGGTTTCTCAGTTTCTGCTTTTGGAGCGGCCTTCTTGACTGGAACTGGTTTGGGCTTGGGCTTCTCAGCTTCTGCCTTGGGAGCGGCCTTCTTGGCAACGGGTTTCTTAGGAGCTGGAGCTGCCTTTGCCTTGGGGGCTGGAGCTTTCTTTACCTCTGCAGGTGCCTTCTTTGGCTCTGCCTTAGGCTTAGGGGCGGGTGCATTCTCTGGACCCAGCATACGTAGTATAAGGTCATTGATATTATCACCGCGGTATCCCAGGGCCCCGCCAACTGTATAAGCTCGCTTGATGCCCTCATACCCCTTCAGGGGCGGGTGTAACCGAATGATCGGCTTGATCCCTTTTATGTCAGAATACTTACTCTTGCCTTCGACAACGGACTTTGCAAAGTCCAGCGGGGTGCCGAACTCTGAATTTGCCTTGAGATAGGCTGTATCTATGTCCCTACCGCCTTCCAGCTTGCCTTTGAGAAGGGTCATTCTGGCCAGAACCTCTGGCTTGACCTCTCCCCAGGTGACATAATCCTTGATCTTCTGAAGCATACCCTTGGTTATGGCAGTCTCATGTAATATGATACAGTGATTGACCCTATTCAATCTGAGAAGCTCCATTGTCCTTCTTATGTCCCTATTGACATTGATATTGCTTCTTACTTTGATTACTGCGTGAGTGATCATACTTATCTCTCCCTTCTGTTCCTTCTGTCATCGGGTCTGCCGGATCTTGGCCTTCTCTGGCCTCCTTCTGATCCGCCCTCTTCAACATTCTCGCCACGGGCCTTTCTCTCAGCCAATTCCTTGGCTTTTTTCGCGATGAGCTCTTCCTCTTTCTTCTTCTTATCGGCTATGATGCGGTTGAACTCCTCTGGTGATGTGTCAAGATAGATCGGCTTAACTGGTCCGGTTATGATATGTAGTTTATCAGCCTGGGCCTGGGTCACCTTGACCATCGTGGTGTTCTTCATAGCGTAGAATGAGGCGAAACTGTAGTTCACTGTTGTTTTACTGTGACCCTTGGATATTCCCCATGCATCGGATATTCCTGCAAGTTTCAGAACATGCTTGGGAACATCTCCGACAGCCAATCCCACTCCCTGTGGAGCTGGTTTGAACTCCGCTATGACAGAACCTGCCTTTCCGGAGACCGTAAAAGGTAGTGTATGTGAGTTTCCACAGCCACATTCCCAGGAACCGCAGCCCCTCTTTATCTCCACTAGGTTCAGTTTAGCATTGTCAATGGCCTTCCTGATGGACGGGCCAACTTCCTTTCCCTTTGAGCGACCCATTCCAACGAATCCGTCCTCGTTCCCGACAACGGCTGTAATGGCAAATCTGACCCTTCGACCTGAATCGGTCATTCTCTGGACCATATTGACATCCAGTACCTCGTCTTCCATCTCAGGAAGGAGGATATCCACGATCTCAGCCTCCTTAAGGACATGCCTTGATCTTAGTGCTTCGCTCATGGTCGTTATCGTGCCTTCATAGACAAGTTTTCCCAATGTTGTTTTGGGTATCCAGTCCAATGCAGGGTTGGGTTCCTCTCTGGGAGGTCTGCCGCCCCTTCCGCCACTTGGTCTTCCACCGAAAGCCATTATTTACCACCTCTTATCTTATTAGCTACTGATTCGAATATCTTTGGTACATCCTCTCCTAATGTAGCGCCAGTTATCCTGGACTCATCAGGCAATATCTTGGGATCATGAGGAATATCCAGTCCAGCATCCACCATGCCTTTGAGCGTGGCATAGACCTTACTGCCCCTTATAGGTGCATGAAGTCCGATGTCCAGAACTACCTCTGATATTTTCTTTTCCTGAGCCCTTGTTCCGGCCAGTAGACCGACCAGATAGGCCGCTGAAGTATTGGAGGTACCCTTTGTCCAGCCCATTTTTACCAATTCCTTGCTGTGGGCGGAGACAAGTATCTTGTCGCCCTTGGGATCATATTCTATCAATTGTACCGTGGTGTATTTGGCGGATGCTCTGACAACACCTCTGAGCTTCTGTGACATGAGCATGTGCTTTCTTGCCTTGTAGTCTGTCTTGCCCTCTCTGCGCCTTGCGAAATGCACTCTGTATCTTGGACCTGTTGCCATACTTATTCCTCCTTCAATACGCCATGGATCTTCATCTGGGTTTCCAAATGCGCCCTGTTCTTGAACATTCCACCCTTGGCCTGAAGATAATATTTCCTGTAGGTCTTGGTGTCTATGGTACCTTCATCCCTGAGTTCCTTCAGCCTTGCCCTGAGGATCCTGATCTTCTTCATCCAAAGCTTCTTCTTTGGAGTCCTGGCTCCCTTGGCACCTTTACGGCTACCTGGACCTCTCTGTCTACCCTTTCTTTTCTGGGCAGCCTGATGTTTCCTACGACCGGTTGAAATGCCTCTCTTCTGCATGGCCTTTATCGCACCAGCATTTATCATAACACGGACATTGGCCCTGGTTATGGCACTGGCTACGTCCTCAACCCTGTTGGGGTCTATCCATACTCTGTTCTCACCACATTTCAGGATCTCGGATGCCATTCTTCTCTGGTTCTTCAAATGCATATTACTGCCCCCTGTTCAATATTCGGAGGTTCATTTCCTTGGCCTTCGCTTCGATATCCCCTCTCTTTCGGGTACCCACGGTGTGGGCTATCCTGATCGCCTGTCTCTTGGGGTCCAGTCCTTCAAGTTCCTTGGTATTGTAGACCAGTATGTCCTCGAAACCAGAGGGATGCCTGCCGCGAACGGCCTTTGGACTACGATAACCTATGGAGGGCATATTCACCCTGTACTTGTAGTTCCTTCTCATCTTGGAGGATATACCGACAGACCTTCGCCATTCGATTCCCAGTCTCTTGTACCGGAACCATTCCTGCCTTCGGAACTTGGGCCTATTGTCATCGATCTGGCTTCTGAGGTTCATGGCCTTTATCTCTTCTTTTGAAAGATCTGGCTTCAGCTTCACCCTGTAGCCCTGCTCCTCATCTACTTCGTCGACGATCTCGATCTCTTCCTCATCGACCGGGACATCTTCCTTTTTGACTTTCTTTGCTTGGTCTGGCATCAGATCCCTCCTTTCTGAATTATGTAAATTCCATCCTGGAACACCCTAGGATCATAGCCCTTGATCTTGGTGGCCTTTTCGATATTGGCAGCTGTCTGGCCCGCATGCTCCTTATTGGCACCGGTGATCACTACCTCATCGCCCTTGGAAACGACTTTCGTGTCCCCAAGTATCTTGGCTTTCCTTGGGTGCTTCTCTCCAACGAAATTGTCTATGACGAAGGTATCGCCCTTCACCGTGACCTTCACTGGAAAGTGAGAGTAAACTATCTTCATCTTGTATTCGAAACCCTCGGTCACTCCTGTCACCATGTTCTGGATATGGGCTGCATAAGTTCCCAGCAAAGCGTTCTCCTTCTTTCTGGGGTACTCGCAGGAGAGCATTACCTTGTCTCCAATGACCTTGATATCTATCCTGACATGGTCAAGATTCCTTGTGAGCTCGGTCTTCTTTCCCTTGACGGTGACATTACCATCATTGATAGTGACCATGACTCCCTCAGGTATCTGAATTTCTTTCTCTGATTTTCCTGCTATCGGCATTTCAAATCACCTCAATATACATAAGCCAGTAATCTACCACCTACACCGAGGCTCCTGGCCTGCGTGTGGGTGATGACACCTTCTGTCGTTGTAAGGATCAATACTCCAAAGTCCTGTGCCGGCAGATATCTTGATTCGAAGTTCTCCAATTCCGCCTTCCTGACACTGAAACGTGGTTTGATAACACCACACTTATTGATATTTCCGTTCAGAGAGACCTTGAACTGGCCCGATCTTCCATCATCCAGGTACTCGAATTCCTTGATATACCCATTGTCCTGCATGGTCTTCAACACCCTGCCTATCAGCTTGGATGATGGTTTTACCACACACTCGCTCTTTCCTACTTCCTCAGCATTGTTTATCTGAGACATCGCATCATTCAAAGGATCATGTTGCATACTTCTTCCTCCTATGAATACTTCTTAAAGCCCAGGTCGGGCGCCAGTTCCCTGAAGCACTGCCTGCAAAGCCTGATATTATATCTGCGGATCATACCGCGCTTTCGACCACATCTAAGGCATCCTTCCTTCCTACCGAATTGTTTTGTTGGCTTCATTGAGTTCATTAGGAGATCACCTCTATTTTGAATTTATTCTTGGCAAAGTTCTTACCCTCTTCCTGGGTGATCCTCTGCTTCTGCGGCAATTTTCTTGACTGCCTTCTTCTTATCGCTATCCTCTTGCCCTTTCTGGCAAGGGTCACTGAAACATCTAGACCGAATATACCGATCTGAGGATCGTATCTCATGCCATCGAAATCAGTATAGTCATTAACACCAAAGGAGAAATTACCCTCTTTATCAAAGGAATAATCAGCAATCCTGTTCTCCTTGACCCAGAAAGCCTTGGTTATGAATTCTTCAGCCTCCTTTCCGCGAAGGGTGACCTTGCACCCGATGGGCATTCCCTCTCTTAATCCAAGGTCCTTATTGGTGGTCCTGGATATAGTTCTGACAGACTTGCGGTGTGTGAGCATCTCCATGACCTTCTCGGCCCTGATCAGCTTCTCACCGCCCTCACCAACACCCATGTTGATGACAGCCTTTTCAACCTTTATCATTCTCATTATACTCATGAGCTCACCGCCTCAGGTATTGAAAGAGATGGGGTCTTGTCCCCGATGACGAAGACATATGTCTGAATGGTGGAGAAACCCTCCTTGAAGGATACCTGGTTTGGTTTGGGACTCCTTGTCATCTCATGCTTCTCTATCTCACATACCTGGCCTATATGTCCACCGCCTACAAGGTAGGCTTTGTTCCCTGGCTTCACATCAAAGGAGCCTAGGATCTTCTGGGATGGTAACTGGATCTTGAGCACAGTTCCGGTGGAATACTGGTCCTTGTCCAGGATTATGTTCCTTCCATCATGGAGATTGAGTTGGGTCTTGCCCTTTTTCAGGGTGGTCTTGTCCTCGATCCTTGATAGCTTCCATTTGGCCTCGTCCGGAGATATCCTCGTGGTCTGGAACTTGCCTTTATTGTCTATAAGTAATCTGAAATATTCCTTTGTCTCGGGAATGGAGATAACATCCATCAGACCAACTGGTATCTTATAATCCCTTGCTGGCTTGCCATCGATGAGGATCTTTCGCTGTCCGATTATCCTTCTGGCCTCTCTGGAGGTATCGCAGATCTTCAGCATATCCCTGAGAAGGACCACTATTGGAACACTTCTTTGAATTGGATGTGCACCTGGTGATGCTTTGGCTATCCATACTATCCCTTTTCTGGGAACCGGTATTATGGTCGGTGTTGTCAACCTCTTCATATGTTTACTCATTAAACCTCACCCCCAGATAGGAAATCCAGTTTCTCTTTGCGCTTCTGGTCACTAAGATTCAATTTCACGATCAAAAGATTGGATGGATGAAGCTTTTTGCTGACCTCGGATGCATCGGCCTTTTTGATATTGATGCCTTCAAGGGACACTTTCATCTCCTTCGTGTATATTCTCACGACCTCGGCCTCTTTATCTTTCATATCGGCGTCGCCGCGCATGATCCTGACTATGTCTCCCTTGATCACTGTAAGGCTTCTTACACCGTATTTCTCGAATAGTTCTTCTGACAGGTGGGAGGCTATCATCTTTCTCTTCTTGTGGAGAGGTGCATTGTACATCGCCTTTCTCTGTGCTCTTGCATGCTTGCTTGTCGTCATTTCAATCCCTCACACTATAGTAGATGCAGTGGCGGCTATTCTTGGCCAGCGCTCTGCTGCCTCTCTTGCTACAGGGCCCTTGATATCGGATCCCTTGGTCTCTCCTGTCTCTGTCGTGATGACGCAGGCATTATCGTCGAACTGGACCATAGTGCCGTCAGAGCGCCTGAAGGGGCGCCTCTGCCTGACTATGACAGCCCTGAGTATCTGCCTTCTCATCTCTGGTGTTCCTTTCTTGACACTGATAACAATAATATCACCTACACCTGCGTGGGGATAACGCCTGTGAGTACCGTGATACTTGGGCACAGCGATGATCTCTACGATCTTCGCGCCAGTATTGTCAACGCAATTCAATCTGGCTCCCGTGGGGAGTCCTCTCATTTGCCTACCTGGTATACCCTTCATCATATCACCTTCTGTCCAAATTGTCAATGACAACGTAAGAGATATTCTTGCTCAGCGGCCTACATTCCATTATCCTGACATGGTCGCCAACCTTGGCTTCCAGACAGGGTGGATTATGCACCATGACCTTGCTCGAGCGCTTCTCGAACCTCTCGTATTTCTCGATCTTTCTCTGATATTCCCTCTTGACCACTGCAGAGTTCTGCATCTTGTCAGATACGATGGTTCCATCCAGTATCTGGCCCCTGACACTCAGTTGCCCATGGAATGGACAGTGCTTGTCATCACAGGTCTTGGTCGGTAAGTTCACATCTACCCCAATGTCCAGCTTCTTAGCCTTGGTTGTTTTCTTTGTTGTGGCCTTCTTGGTTGTCTTTGGTGTGCTGGGCTTGGTCGTTTTCTTTGCTGTAGTCTTCTTTGTTGTCTTCTTTTCTTTTGTTTCAGCCAAATCAATCCCTCCTTTGGCTAGCTATATTATTAAATTGAAATTTCATCATTAGATCACCTGTTTTACTTTCTTGGTACGATCCTCGGGTCTGAAGCTTATCCTGTCGCCATCCATTTTGATCATCTGGCCGTCCAGGTTGAAGTCGAACATATGTCCGTGTTTGGCTATCCTGTTCTCCCTCTTTGGCGTTTCGAGCACGAAGGTGTTCTTCGTCTCGTCGATGACCCTGCCCTCTACAACCAGCTCATTTGAACTGGCCTTGTAGACACTGACATCGAGCCCGATCAGCTCATGGTTCCCGAGATTCTTAGCATTTCTCATTCTGCATCTCTCCATTTTGAATCTCTTACTTCGTTCGAGTTTTTGAATGTGCGAATTTTGATTCGCTCATTCAATTTCGAGATCTTGAATACAATCACTCCGTTCTCGCATTC
>JAGLQE010000200.1 GCA_023137005.1 Thermoplasmata archaeon | reverse complement strand
ATGCCGGATGGAGATGCATTCCAGATAGGCCAGGCATACTGGATCTATTCGACTGGAGTATATGAATGGGTGATACCCTAGAACATTGAATAAGGAGGAGAGAGAAGTGAAAGATAATAAAATGAAGATAACTGGGCATGAACATATCCGCAGGATCGGGGTAATCCTGATCATCATATCAATGATCTCATCCACCTTGATCATCGGTTTTGACAATATAGGGTCTGGTGATGTTTCTCAGCAGATCGTGGTCGAGAACAAGGCCAGTGATCTCATAAAATTGAAATACGGGATCTTCGATCCGCTTGATGAAAGCTCACCTATCCTAGCATCCTCACCTTATGATGCTGCACCGGCCGTGCAGGTTCCCTACATCCTCCAGGCCCCGGGCAAGATAACCGAGGAATGGAAGAACGATATCACAAAGGCAGGGGCCAGTATCATCAGTTATATTCCAGACAATGCACTCCTTGTGACAATGAATGAGGATACCAAGTCGAAAGTAGATGCACTTCCGAACATCAGATGGTGCGGCAGCTATGAACCAGCTTACAAAGTGGATCCGGCATTGGCATCGGCAACCGGGACAGTGAAGCTAAGCATCACATTATTCCCTGGAGCATCGAATGGCAATATCGTGAGAGAGATCGTGAAGGTCGCCGGTGGCAAGATACTGGGCATTGCGAATTCCAAAGAAGTGAATACCGTGAACGCGGAGGTGGACGCATCCTTGATGGATTATCTGACATCCAGGCCGGAGGTCAAGTGGATCTCTGAATTAGCACTGGCAGAGCCAAACAATGATTCAATCGTTCCATTGGTCCAATCCGGTGGTGCGACACGCCCACTTCATGCACAGGGCATTGATGGAACAGGAGAGGTCGTCACTGTTTCAGATTCTGGCTATAACACTCATCAGAATTTCCAGGGTTCTGTCTATGGCATTATAGGTAATGAGGACAAAGTATTGGCCAATTATGTCCCAGAGGATTCAGCAGGTGAATTGGGTGATGAAGCTACATCAGGCTATCATGGTACCAATATTATAGGTATCATAGCTGGTGACGGCCCTGCTTATGGAATATGGGATGCAGCCACATTTGATGGACATGCTTACATGGCCCAGATCGTGATGCAAGATATAGGTCGGCCAGATGATCCTGGTACACCATCTGTAAATGAAGGAGAGTATGTTTACCCACCTTCAGATTATTACAATGGCCTGTTCGGATTTACAGAGATCAATTATGGGTCCAAAATACATAGCAATAGCTGGGGTGGTGGGCCAGGATACAGTGATAAAGCTGCCACCAGTGATGCATACATATTTGATAGTCAAGATTTCTCCATATTCTGGTCTGTGGGCGGGGATGGGCCAATAAACACTACCATTGGTAGCCAGGCAGAAGCAAAGAATGTGATCAGTGTTGGATCTACTAGTAATACTGGGACCAGCATGTCCACATTCAGTAGCAGAGGGCCTGCTATAGATGGAAGGATCAAGCCAGATATCGTGGTGCCTGGAGAAGGAGTCACCACGGCAGACGGAGAAGAAGGATATAGTATCCTTCAGGGCACAAGCTGGGCAACTGCCGTTGCCTCTGGTTCGGCCGCAATGGTCCGCCAATACTACAGAGAAGGATGGTATCCAACAGGTGCGGAAATAAGTGCCAATGGATGGAGCCCTTCAGCAGCTTTGATCAAGGCGAGCATGATAAACGGAGCTGTGGATATTGGAACTCCAGATGTTCCGAACATGAATGAGGGATGGGGCAGGCTTCATCTGGACAATAGCCTTTACTTTGCTGGGGATGCAAAAGAGATGATGGTCATCGATCAATCCTTTGGCATGGTCACTGGTGATCATCTGGAATATGAGATAAGCATCACAGACAATTCAGAGCCATTGAGGATATCTCTAGTATGGTCGG
>JAGLQE010000020.1 GCA_023137005.1 Thermoplasmata archaeon | reverse complement strand
TCGTAGTCAGCGGGTGGTGTCAATATCTCTATCTTTCCACCGTCTCCGCTACCAATGGGTGAACCATCTGGGTTCAGCCACCAGTTGCCTGTACCTGCTTCCTGGCTTGGATTGGTCAGCTTGTATCCTGCCCTTTCCAGGATGTTCTTTGCCTCTGCAGGATCGAAATCATACTTTGGAATGGTATTATTGTACCAGGTGCTTATGGACGAAACAGGTCCGTCACCGGGTATACCGAAGTTCTGCAGCAGCCTCTGAACGACGGTCTGCTTGTCGATACAGTGGGCCACGGCCTTTCTAAATGGCATGGCTATGTCCTCGCCCTGATCATTGTAACCAAAGGATGGTAGTCTCATATTATATGCTAGATAGAAGAAACCCTTCTCTGCGGACTGCTTCACACCAAGATCCGGCTCATTCATGATCTCCTGAACGAAAGTTGGTGGAATCGACCAGGCGATATAATCAACATCATTGTTCTTCAAAGCGAGCACCGCTTGCTCTGCTGTCTTGTATATCTTGAATACCATGGCCTCAATGGTTGGCTGTCTAGCATTTCCATTCTCGTCATATTCCGGGTTCCAGCCTTCTTTGTAGAAGTGCTCTCTGTAGGTTTCGATCTTGGCACCTACACCTGGGTTCCATGAGTGGAATTTGAAGGTTCCGCTGCCCACCGGGTTGGGGTTGTCCCAATCCAATGCTGCTGCAGAGTCCCATGCCTTGTCATGATCCTTGGAGTATCCTGGATCGGACCAGATCATGGTGTCATCGACTGCCTGGCCAGATACGGTTGTACCCCAGACATGATATGGTATCAGGAAAGCCGATAGTGTGTTCCTGAAGAAATCAGCGAATGGTGTCTGGAGTTCGAACCTGAGTGCTGCATGAAGGTTGTCATCGCTCTCGTAGACCTTGTCTATGTAGAGCTTGTGTGTGTCGGGGAAGGTTGTTCCATCCTCTCCGCCTTTGTCCATCAGACACTTCACACTGGATACCCAGTCTGGTAACTGGGATTGAACGTGGTATGCGAACATGACATCCTTGATGGTCATCTGTGTTCCATCATGCCATGTCACGTCTGTGAAATCATAGAAAATTGTTGTTTCTTTAATTCCAGTCATCTGTGGGTCCCAATCTGCTTCCGGAGTGAAACCAAAGACGCCCTGGTTCAGATCATCCCATCCCCACTCATCATCCGTGCCCTTGCCAGTTCCGTTGGCAGAGCCTACAGCGATGTACGGGATGAGCTCATCTGTATCTGGATCTGAGTTAAGTGGTCCCTCATAAAGGTACCCTATAACATTCCAAGTCCAGACGTCCCCTGCAACCAGTGGGTTGAGGGTCTTAACGTCATCCTGCATTGCGATCCTCAATACATACGTGATGTCTTCCTGCCTTGTCCCATCATCTGGGGCTGCGACAGCTATCGGGAATGAGCTCAGTATCATCACAAAGACAAATGTGACGGCTAATGCTGCAATTCCTCTATTCCTAATAATATCTTTTCTGACCATTGTCATTACCTCCTTTTGTTACTATCCAGCAAAGTGAATCCTGATGGATTACGATTTCGCTGTAAGTGGTGACTATATATATATTTTATTGGAATATCTTTTAAGTCTACCATTATTAAGACATTATAAAGGTTCATGGTATAAAAGCAAAGTTGTACACCATTTTGTCTAATATAAATGGTTTGTGGTACACTACTTTGTGAACAATTGACCGAACGAGCAGGATAATCCAAGTCTGCTCGCTCGAACATTTGTTATCGGGCAGAGAACTAACAGAGCATTAACTCTTTGAGCATGCCCCGTCTAAAATATTTCATTACATTAGCAGGCGGGCGGGGTACTGGATATGATGTATTAACGAGTGACAATACCAACGTGCTATTCCGCAAGCCCCGCCAGGAGCTCAGCGATGGGCGGGGTAGTTTTCATCCTTTGCCCGTAATAAACAACACACTGCCACACCCAATATACCAATAACCAATACCATAAAAATAATGATAATATTTATGATACCAGTTCATCTGCTTCATTGATGTAATAGTGTTTTTTAACACCATTCCTCTCATACCTGAGAATGTCCTTTCTTACCAGGATATTGAGATTGTAACTGATGGATTGCTGGCTCATTCCGATCGCTGCGGCGATATCCGATTGTGTCATTCCAGCTGTCTGCCTGAGATTGTCGATGATGCTCAGCTGCAGATCACTCAGCCTGATCCCTTTTTTATTGGAGTGCTTGGCCCCCATGGGGTAGAAGCGCTTGTAGGTGCCATCCCTCTGGGATTTGACAAAACCCTGCATCTCCAGGGTCTTCAGGTGATGTGACAGAGTTCCGTTGGTCACCTTCAATTCCTGCTTGATGGCATTATAATGTGAGCCTGGGTGGGCCATTATATGCCCATATATCTGACCGCGAACGAAGTGGTCCAGTACTTCCTCTTTTTTCACCCTTGAGTAAAGGGGGAAAAACACCATCTTGAAGAAACCGTATTTGCCGACCTCGGTCGCTATGGCTACGATGGATATGAGCAACACTGCACTGGCTCCGATATACCATACATCCTTTATGATACTAAGTGAAGCGGCCTCCGGAACTATCATGACCTCCATGGAATCAAGGGCTGCCTCATGGCCATTGTATGTTCCCATCGCATTGAGCAGGATGGTGGTCTCGGTATCGACCTCGCCTACCATGATGAACTTTGCCAGGCCGTCCAGATCTGTCACATCATCGATAATGGTTATCGTGACATTGTAAGGGAGTGTGGATGTGAGGGTCACGATGGCCCCTTCCACTGGCCAGTTATTCTCCATTACCTTGACCGTGACATACAAAGAGTCCTTGGAATTCACGACATCCTGGTCTATGATGAACTCAAGATCCAGGTAGCCACCCGTGACATTGGGATCCGATGGATTGGAGGATGAATACATGTCATCCGCACTGACAAGTGGCAGGGATATGAGTGTGGCCGACAGAGCCAGCACTACGAACATGATAAGAATGCGTCTGTTAAATCTGGTTTGCTTCCCTTCGCTCATCAATTATAATATGCTACCGGGAGTATATAAATAGATTTGTACGCGGTTTTGTCTAATATTTAAAGTTTGTGGTTCATCGTGCTTAGAACTGCAGGAATTATGCCCATCGCTGTGCAGGTTTCCAGGCTCATCCCCTTTCCCGTGATGTCCAGATGATATTCTCCAACCCCAAATACCTTCTTTGGGAGACCGTGTGGGCCAAGGCCGATCAGAAGCAGGACCGATCCGCCCCCACTAACCATATCCGCCAATTGCTTGGGAGTGATGCTCTTTTTGGGGTCTGGCTTGGATGTGGTTATGATCACCTTGCCGAACTGGGGTGGAAAACCCTTCTTGGGCATATCAAAGGCCTGGAACCTTCCAGCCTGTGCCAACTCTATAAGGTACTGGCCCCCATTCCCGATGGACGTGGTCTCGGATATCCATTCTACTATTTCCGCGGGTGTGCGCATATCCCGATCATAGGGAAAGCCGAATGTCACAAGGTTGCAGTCGAAGGCCATTGCCACCGGGCCAGCTCTTGCCAGTGCTCGGCGATGGGCTTCCCTGATCTTCTTCGGGTCGTATGAATTGTACAGACCTAGTGTCATTCTTCCAAGGCGCATGAGGGGGGCAATAGCCAATATTCAAATAGGCTTTTGGGTATATTCCACGGGATGAGTGCCGAGATAAT
>JAGLQE010000002.1 GCA_023137005.1 Thermoplasmata archaeon | reverse complement strand
AGGCTTCCGATTATTAACAAAAAGTATATGCAGGGAGCCGGATTCGAACCGGCGAAGGACTAACCATAGGGTCCTAAGCCCTACCCCTTTGACCAGGCTCGGGTATCCCTGCATGATGTATGTTCTGGTGAGCCATGAAATTATGATGGCTATTAAATTCTTTTGGGAGTTATTAGGGAGATCAAATGAACTCGCCTATGGTGGGCATGCACAGGCATGTCATATCGTAGGATCGTATCCCCTCACGGGCCAGTACATTGTCCAATTTCTTAGCCCCCTTGAGATGACCAACAAGTGATGCCCTCCACCATAGGTCCAGCATTGTCGTTGCCATGGATCCAAAATATACCGTGGCCAGGTCGAATTGGTAGTCCTGGTCTGCACAAACCTGGTAAACATATCCCATGAAAGGATCACGGTTATTGAGAAGGTGAGCATAATCCTTGAAACCACTGTGGGCGTCTTTGGACCAGGGTAGTAATTTCACATCATCGAAGGGGATCGTGTGCAGTGTCTCCAGAGATCCATTCTCCTCCATCTTCATGACCTCGAGATTACCTTTAACAGCCCTGAGCGCGGTCCATTCCAGATCATTATCCACGAATACCGGGATCTGCGATAGGTCATCAAGGTCCATATCATCATAATTCCCTTCTGAAGCGATAACCTGAATGTCAGGCTCTGTGTCATGTGTGAGGATCGAGCTCAATAGGTCCGGTGACTTCACATCAATATCATAGGGCTCCTCATTGGACCATGCCAGCAACCTGGATATCCAATCTTGATCTTTCATATCATCGATAAGCTGAACACCAAGCTCCTTCAAGGCTCCGGGGTCCTGATAAACAGAGAAGTCAAGAGTACGCTCATCAAAGTCCCTCACCCGGGCCAGTGTTCGTTCGAATACATCTTTCAACTCATCTTGGGGGATATTCGATATTATGTCCTTTCCAAAAGCAGATAGAACATCCCCACCCTTTTCAATTCCAGGGCAGGCTAGGTTGGCATTGAGCTGCACCCTCCTTAGCAAATGGATCTGTACTGGAAAATGACGGCATGGTCTTGGTCTAATATCATGGATCTGGCATCTCATGCCCCTAAGGAAATTACATGCCCCCCGACCACCCTGGAGCTTGATAGCAGTGGGCTCATCAGTTCTCTGCCCTTGAACATGGTAATTCGTCAATCTATTCTCCAATCCTGCCTCTTTGAAGATCTCCAGTTCATCATCATCCAGCTCGGGCTGGCAGAGGCAACATAGGCCGCAGTCATCCAGGCATTGGTAGGAGTGATCTTCCAATTCAGAGGTATCGATATCCATATCCATCATTACATGGTCAATCACACGGGTTATAAATAAGTGAGGCCTAGGTTTTCAGATGCTTGTCGAGTGAGCGGACCGTCACCGTTTATTGATCCATTGTTCGATGTGCCTGATAACCTGGTCGGCATCCCTCGTCGAAAAGACGAACTCCCCGAACTTGCCTTCCTTTAGCTTGATAACAACTCGGTCACCCATTATGACATTATAGACCAATACCCATTTCCCATCCATGTAGGTTCCCTTGATACCATAGCCACCGTATCTCAGGGCATTGCGCTCATCCTTCCAAACCCCCTCGATATTGGACCATGGAAATTCCTTTGGTCGGAAGGCCCAACTGACCCTGACGCCTTCATTGTGTATCTCGATGTCCAGCCTTCGGAAATAATATGTCAGGAACATAAAGAGAATACCATTCCCCAGGAAGATGACAAAGAGCAAAGGACCTTCTTCAGGCTCATTGAAAGCAAAGAGAAATGACAGTGCTAGAAATGACGCTGACATTAGTGCCAGTATGGCTATGATCTCCTTCCACCAGATGGTTTCGTTGTACAGGGGCCAGGTGCTTGACATTTCTTACCTCTTACATTCCACTCAGATATCCTTCCTCTGAAGGAAGACAAGAGAGAGAATGAAGGACAATACTGCCATAAAGGTCAACCATCCAAAGGTCGAGCCAGCTGTTACCCAATCCGGAGTCTCGATCACGAAGCCCATGAACTGTGTGATCCCAAACAGAAGCATGGATCCCATCTGATATGTGTCCATGAAACTGAAATATTCCACAGCCCAGATCCAATCTGGGAAGGACATGTCTCCTGCCATCAGTGCATTGAAATCTCCACCAGTGGCCGCCCATATGCCGAATACGATAACACCGATGATCATTCCACTGAACCAGAGGAACACACCGCCGCCCATGGCAGTTGTCTTCTTCTTGGCTATCGTGGACATGAATATGGAGAATCCCAGGAATGTCATGGAAAAGATCCATGTTCCGAGCATGAATAGTATGTAGGCACCCGCATCTGCACTGGATGCAACAGCCGCGATAATAAGGCCAGACAATCCCATCCCTGCAAATATTGTTGTGAAAAGAACTGCGCCGAGGCCTGTGAACTTGCCGATTATTACATCATATCTAGATACTGGACAGCCAAGTACAACGAACATGGAACCATTTTCCTGTTCGCCGACCACTGTTCCGTAGCCTAACATGATCGCTATGATCGGCATTATCATCGAAGTGATGCTGACCATGCCCAGCACTGTGGCTTCAAAGCCCTGGAACTCTACATCTCCACCGGCGGTTGCAGCTCCAAAATAGGAAAAGACCATGGTAAGGATGGCGAATAATACCGTCAAGAGAAGAACCCATTTGTTCCTGACATTGTCCATGTACTCCTTTTTGGCGATCACGAATATCTTATTTGGGTTAATTTCAAGCCCCATCAATCACACCCCCTGCGATGGCCTCATTGCCAATATAGCTCATGAAAGCATCCTCCAGTGAAGGCTCAATGGTCTTGAAATCCTCAATGGATATCTGTGCCTCACTGAGTAATCCTAGTATCTTGGATTTATCCTTGCTCTCGACCAGAACACTTATCTGATTGCCATGAACCTCTACCTCATCAAAGCCACCATCTCTGATAGCCTGGACTGCCTGATCTGCCTCTCCGGACACCCGGATGACCAACTTGGGCTTGTGGGTCATGCCCCCACTGACATTTGCCACAGTATCTTCGATTATCATATGGCCCTGATTTAGGATGGCAACACGATTGCATAATTCTTGAACCTCTGAAAGTAAGTGGGATGAGAAGAAGACCGTCGTACCCTTTCCATTCATCTCCAACATGATATCTTTGAGAACCCTGGACCATCTCGGGTCGAGTCCTGATGTGGGCTCATCGAGTATGAGAAGTTTTGGCTCGCCAAGGAGTGCCTGGGCAACACCGACCAACTGGACCATTCCCTTTGAGAAGGTTCCCAGTTTCTTGTCCCGCCATCTGTCCATACCAACCTTGGCTAACAACTCGTCGCACTCTGCCTTGTCCACACCCTTCAATTCAGCAAAGAAATCCATGGTCTGGATAGCCGTTAAATTACGGTAGAATTGTGTCCTCTCTGGAAGGTAGCCAATGCCCTCGCGAGCACTTACACCGTTATCGGCAATATTAACTCCATTGAGCCAGATCTCTCCTTCATCTGACCTGACAAGGTCGAGGATCATCTTGATCGTGGTGGTCTTTCCTGCACCATTGGGTCCAAGAAATCCATAGATATCTCCCTTGTTAACTGTAAGGTCCAGGTTATCAACTGCCCTGACCTGCTTGAAATTCTTGCTCAGGCCAATGGTCTTAATGATGTGTTCAGGTTCTGTCATGTGATCGTCTCATATCCA
>JAGLQE010000199.1 GCA_023137005.1 Thermoplasmata archaeon | reverse complement strand
TTTGTTTATCCATTATATTCTGTTATTAGGTTTACCTATCCAGTGTTTCTTTGGCGATATGCTTCCCCTTCATAAAATTATCTATCGTAATATCACTTTGTCAAATGAACTGGATGGTTCCTAAGATCATCGAGTGATCCCCAGCCTCATATAATAGTAATATTCCAATTTAGAGGGGAAAATTACATGTATTATACCATTGTGCTGAAAACAGGAGTGGACGACCTACGGTGAGTGAATGAATATTACTGCGATCATGATCAATGGTATAGCCCTTATTGGCCTCTTGATAGCGTTTATCAAAGATAAGGAGAAAGCTATCATGTCCCTCAAAATAGCTGGTAGGTCCTTCATCAAGATACTTCCAATGGCATTCATTATCATCATCGTCATTGGTCTGATCCTTGGGTTCATATCTCCAGATATGATATCACAATACATGGGTGATGATTCGGGTATTCTGGGGGTGTTGATCGTAGGGATATTTGGTGCAATGATGTACATCCCGGCATTATTATCTTTCCCACTGGCTGCTTCCTTTTTGGATGGTGGGGCTTCCATCACGACCGTCGCTACCTTCATTCTCACATTGACAATGGTCGGAACCGTCACAATAAGTTTGGAGATCAGGGAGCTTGGAAAGAAAATAGCACTTCTTCGAAATGGAATTAGCTTCATTATTGCGATAATCATCGGTCTTTTGATGGGGATGATCCTATGAAGGAGCATCCCACGAACATGCCTGCAGAAGAAAAGATCAAGCAGATGCCCGACAAGATGAAACAAATGGCCATGCAGAAAGAAGAGAAAATGAAAAAGATGGCCGCCCAGAAAGAAAAACAGAAGAAAGAAATGAAGCGGGACATGATCTCATTGGGCGTTCTTATGGCCATTACGATAATTCTCCTGTCTATTTTTCCAGATAATAAGGAAGCCGTAACCAACACATCATGGGACTTTTTCATTGAGATGATACTGATACTTCCAGCTGTTATGGTGATACTGGGCCTTTTCGCGGTATGGGTGCCAACGGACCTCATTGTCAAGTACCTTGGAAAAGCTTCCGGAGCAAAGGGGATTGTCATTGCTATAGTTCTTGGTTCATTGCCAACTGGTCCTCTTTACATAGCCTTCCCAATGGCCGCGGCCTTGATAAAAAAAGGTGCCAAGGTATCCAATATCATTATTTTCCTATCTGCCTGGGCATGTATAAAGATCCCTCAGGAGATGGTGGAGCTTCAATTTTTGGGAGCAGAGTTCATGTTGACAAGACTGGTCCTGTCCATCATATTCGTCATCATCATGGGGCTTATCATTGAAAAATTAGTGGAATGGACTGATAAGAAAGAAAATAAAAAAGAAGATCCGAAAGAGACTGCTGCCTGAGATCACTTCTTGACCTTGTGCCTTACCCTTATCGCCTCGCCTTTATCACTCTCTATCATCTCATCGGCATTCATTTTGGCGGTTCCTGTGGCTACCAGTCCATCCTTATCCACGATGCACACTTCGTCCCCCACACGTATCCGGGGATCCGCGTCTTCCACTCCCACAGCAAAGAGATTGCCAACCAGGTCGAACTCATGTTTCCTGACCCAGTATAAATTTCTCTCGGCCATCAACTCTCCCAGGTCCAAAGTGGGTATCAGGAAACCACTGGAATGCGATAGCATGGCCAGCTGTTTGTTCCCCCTCATTATCTTCAGATTGGGATACCTGCTCCTGACATTACAGCCCTGGAGAATGTCGGTGGCATCCTCGCCCCACATGTACCTGGCAATATTGTTCATATCATCAAGAGTGCGCTGCCTCCAGTTGGGCCCCGAGTCTTTCGCCTCGATCTGCTCGAGTGCATTACGCAATCCGACCAATGACTCAGCACTTGTTGGCCTATCATCGGAGGTGAATATTGCCTTATCCAGATAGCTCTGGCCTTTGAATATCTCATTATCTCCAAAATGAACGATGATATGATCGTAATGATTGATGGCGAGATACTCTCTTAGTAGAATATTGATCATCAATTTCTCATCCTCATACCAGTGGCCGGTCACTGGAATATCATAATGCTGTGCGGGAAATGTCAATTCCAATTCCCTTGGCACAAGGCCCAGCGGTGAGGTGATTATCAGTTCGTGGACACGTTCACCAAGGTGTGATCCCATGACGATCTCTTTGAATACGCGATGGCTTTTGGATTTGGAATAGGGTTTCCTGGCCGAGCAGGGCAAAATGAGCAAGATATCCGGGCCTGAAGGTTTCCAGTACCTTGTCAGGACGCGCTCGCGGAACCTTTTCACATCCGGCCGATCAAGAGAAAGTCGAGTAGTGGCTTTGAATCCCGGACCAGTTGCTGGGAATCTTTTCTCCTGGAAATCTGAATAACGGCTATCCAGTAGCCTTATCATGGACACCAGTTCCGGAGAGGTCTTGGCCCTGTATTCCACGAACTGTCTCAAGCCCCTGGAGGCCATCTTCCCCCTAACATACTGAAGCTCGGTCTGCATTGCTAGGAGATTGTGGGATAGTAACTTCTCGTTCGCAGAAGCGTCCATGTCACATCCCCTGCAAGCACATGTGCCGGGATCCACATCCTCATTATCCATCGTGCCATCTGGTGTGAGGAATTTCTTCTGTCGTGAAAGGAATATGATATTGGTAGCATCCAGCAGGTCGGCTCCCAAGTAGAATAGGACCGCGATGTTCTGGGGCGTGGCCACACCTGGTAGATAAAGCAAGCCATGATAGCCAATGCCTTCTCTTATCCTGACCATGACCTCGATGAATTTAAAAGGATTCTGATAAAGCTCCAGTGCATTTTCGAGGATGAAGATATCGGCCTTATCCTTGGCATCAGCCAGCACCTCATCACTTATCTCGGGCTTGATCCTCGCCACCCTGTCTTCAATGACCGCATCCGGTACATCACAGCTTTCAGGTTTGTAACCTGCTGGCACACCAGAGTATGAAGGTAACTTGATCTTCTTGCCCTGGATCTCGAAGAAGATATTATTATCTTCCACTTTCAGAACTCCACCAGCATAGCCCGGTGCCTCCATTCTACTGGATTCCGGGAACAGGATATTGGGAATGGGGAGTTTCCACCCATCACCAGAGTAAACTCCTGCGCGTGTGGTCGCGGCTCTTATCTTTACCTCAAGCATTGAAACTGGAATGGAGACGCGGGATATAAAGATGGTGAGGTCCTTTGGCCTACGGTATCACCCAATTATATATCCCGGTGGAGTAGATCCAATATGCCTGGCCTATCT